>JAGSHJ010000187.1 GCA_023954595.1 Bacteriovoracaceae bacterium
CACCAGTTGTTCCACCAGTGTATTGAAGAAAGGCCGTATCTTCCAAGCTTGGAGTCTCTTTCTTGAACTTGGAACCATCTCCAAGCGCTAGCGCGTCTAGAAATTTAATATGGCCTTGAAGCTCCCATGCAGGAACCATCTTTTTAACATGCTTAATAACAAAGTTCACAAGAAGAGATTTAGGAAAGCCTAGCATGTCTCCGATTTGAGTCACGATGACATGTTTTATATCTGTCTTGTCTTTTACGTTCTCCAGGATCTTGGCTGAGTTTGCAAAGATGATAATCGCTTCAGCGCCTGAGTCTTTTAATTGATGCTCAAGCTCTCTTTCAGTGTAGAGAGGGTTAACGTTTACAGCAATCATTCCCGCTCTTAGGATTCCAAATAGGGCCACAGGATATTGAAGAATATTAGGCATCATAAGTGCAACTCTTGCACCTTTTTTAAGACCTAAATTATTTTGCAAGAATGAAGCGAACTTCTTTGAAAGCTCATCGATGTCTGAGAAGTTTAAAGTCTTACCCATGCAATGAAATGCAGGACGATCACTAAACTTTTCAAAGGAAGAATCTAGGATGTCTACAATGCTTGAGTATTCTTTCTCATTTATTGTATGAGGTACGCCTTCTTGATAACTTGAAAACCAGGTTTTTTCCATTTGATTCAATTCCTTTTAACTCTGTATGTATCTATATATGATATTAAAAATCTGCACCGGTGTGAACCTCAATCACACACTTAAGAATTCTTTAGAACCGATGTCTTAAGAAAGTCTTAAAATTTAGCGGCAAGTCTCGCTGTTTGTGGAAGGTTTTGGTGCGGGTAACCCTCATAATCGTCAAATACTTCGAATGACAGTTCGGCGTGAAAATACAAATAATGAATATTTAAACCCGCTACTTTAAATTCTTTCTCTAGTTCAATCCCGGGAATGACTCTTCTGATAGCACGCTCACCATCGCTAAACTCCTTATAGAGAGTGAAGTTCTCATCCATGCTGTATCCTACAGGAGTTCTAAATTGTTTTTGAAAAACCATGCTCTCCATTAAAAATAGTCCATCACTTTGAAGATGTTTCTTAACAAAAGTTAAATAACTATTTCTATCTTCATCACTAATCAAACAGTGATACAGGTGCGAGTCCATAATCAAATCAAAGCTTCCAAGATCTTCCATTGTATTTGTTACATCTAGTACCTTAAAGCTTATATCTAGATCTCTCTCCTGCGCGATTTGTTGAGCTGCCATGATGGCCAGATTTGACACATCAACACCTACAACCTCAGCACCTTTGCGGGCAAAATAATGTGCCACACCACCAAGACCTGTGCCTAGGTCTAATACCCGAAGCTTGGAATAGTCTTTTTGTGGAAAGTTGAATTGCTTGCTATAGTCTTCGTAGAATTCTATGAGCGTTTGGCAATTAAGCTCAATATACTGATCCACCTTATTGGGATCGCTGAGCCACTGGGGCGTAAATTTTTCGTACGCTTGATTGAAATTTTTGCCATAATTGTTCATATAAATATTGTATCCGTTAAAGAAGAAGCATGCAAAAAACAAAACTTAAAAATCACGAACTTATATCCACAGAAGATGGAAGCATGAGTGCATTCTCCAAGACTTATGGAGAAAACTTTCACAACACAACCGGTGCCGCGAGTGAAACCCGTGCTCACTATGTTGATGGTTGTAAGGTTATTCAAAGGGCAAAAGAGAACTCCCCATTTAATATCTTGGAAGTAGGCCTGGGCCTTGGCGTGGGAGTTATTGAGACTTATAACGCATGTAAGGACTTAGACTCCACAATCAACTTCACAACCCTTGAAATTGATGAAGAGTTGATCATACATCTGAAAGAAAATAACCCATTATTTAAAGATCTAGAAAAGATCGGTCAGGATTATGTCTGCAGTGTGGGTAACTTTAATCTAGTGATTCTTCTAGGTGATGCAAGAGTGAGAATTGATGATTGCATGAATGATCTACACGCAATTTATCAAGACGCATTTAGCCCTAAAAGAAACGCTTGGCTTTGGACTAAAGAGTGGTTTGATAAACTACACTCCCTAGCAAGTACAGAATGTATCATGAGCACCTATAGCTCTAGCTCATCCATTAGAAAGTCCATGCTTGAAGCTGGATGGGTTATTAGAAAAGGCATAAAATTTGGAATGAAGCGCTCATCTACCAGAGCATACATGCAAGGTGAGAGTGATCAAGACATAATAGAACATCTAAAGAGATCACCGGCCATCACACTTACTGACGACAACGCAGAGGACTACCATTTATGAAGCAAAATACACTTACTAAACTTCTTGGAACTGACTACCCTATAATTCAAGCTGGTATGGTTTGGGTCTCTGGGGGCAAACTCGCAGGAGCTGCAAGTAAAGCAGGCTGTCTTGGAGTCATAGGAGCAGGCTCTATGAAGCCGGAGCTTCTAAGACATCATATTCAAAAAGCGAAGGCCATAAGTGACAAGGCCTTGGCCGTTAATCTTCCTATTATGTATCCAGGTTGTCCCGAGCAAATTGAAGTGGCACTAGATGAAGGCATTAGGATCTTTATAACTAGTGCCGGCTCCCCTAAAAAATATACTCAATATTTAAAAGACAAAGGATGTGTGGTTATTCATGTAACTAGCACTCCTGAACTAGCTAAAAAATGCGAGGACGCTGGAGTCGATGCCATAATCGCTGAAGGCTTTGAGGCAGGAGGACATAACGGGCGTGATGAAATCACTACCTTGGCGCTAATCCCTCAAGTTGTGGATGCTGTTAAAATTCCAGTGATCGCAGCTGGCGGTATTGCAGATGGAAGATCCATTGTTGCGGCCCTTGCACTTGGTGCCCAGGGCGTTCAAATGGGTACAAGATTTTTAATGACACAAGAGTCAAGTGCTCATAATAATTTTAAAAACCTTCTACTTAAATCAACTCCAGGTTCAACCAAACTCTCCATGAAAAATCTCGTGCCCGTGAGACTATTTAAAAATAAGTTCTTTGAACAAGTTCAAGAAATTGAACTTAAAGGTGGCGACAAGGATGAACTCTCCACTCTTTTAGGTAAAGGCCGTGCTAAGGCCGGAATGCTCGATGGTGATCTAGATGAAGGAGAGTTGGAAGTAGGCCAGGTATGTTCTTTGATTCATGACCTACCTACAGTTGAACAACTTGTTCAAGCTCTTGTGGCCCAAGTTGCTAACGTAAAAAATAACCTTCTGTAAGGTATTCAATATCGCGGCCAGGAGATTCTAAGTCTCTTGGTCTTTTTATTCTCCTCCCACTAGTTACACGACACCTCTAAACTTCCTGTAATAAATATACGGTCCCAAATTGAGAACAGTTAATACTTAAAACTGAGGCGAAAGATTCATTTTAGGCCTATAAATCCACTCAAGACAAAATAACGTTGAAGGTTATTAAAGATTGGAGGATCCCAAATAACAACACACCCTACATTTAAGTAGGAACTTTAAACGAAAGATAATTCGATCACGAAAGGTCGTTTTTATAAACACGGTTTCAAAATAAACCATTACTTTAAAACATGGAGAATTTTTATGAAAAAACTATTAATTGGTTTAACGCTTTTAGGATCAATGTCATCTTTTGCAAATGACGAAATCAGTATTGTGGTTCCTGAATTAAATTTAAATAAGAAGGTCCATTTATTAGAATACGGCACAAATAATCAGATTGGAGCAGATCAAACGACTTATTCTGCTATTTGTGCATATGAAATAACGAAGGCTTTAATTGAATCAGAAACAACAATTTATTTTGTTGAGCAATTTAAAGATAAAACAAACCCAATGGCCAGGGCCGGTTCAGTTGCAGGAATGGCAAAGTATTGTACGACTGAAGCAAAGAAGGTTACTGAATTTGATTTTCAATAGCTTGTTATCGAATAAGTCCCTGTTTTGAAAGACAGGGACATAAAACAAAAAACTAATCGATGATCATCCTCAAAGTTATTGGGTGTCATTCAACCTCAAAACTAATTACCTTCAAGTTCATGTTCTTTTATAATCTTTTCAATAATTTTTGGATCAAGTCCTGACTCTCGTAATGCGTCTACAGCAAGAACTCTTTGAGTTGAATTTAATGGTGAGAACTTTTTATCCTTCTCACTCCAGCCCCATGACCACTCGTATTTACTTTTTATTGGAGATAGATGTCCAAGTCTGACTCCCTGATAAATGATGGTAGACCAGATGTTATTGGATTTCTCAGCTACGCACTCTTTGAGCTTTTGATCACTTTCATCCATTTGTTGTTCATCTCCGCCCATCCAGTAACGGATGTCATGTTCAACACAACACTCAGACCAACTTCCATCAATGAAGTATGTACATGAGTCAGTCTCAAACGGACTTAGCTTTGCGTAAGCGGAAATAAAAGGAATCAATAGGACTATAAGGATGCTTTTCATGAACAAATTATATTTAAAACGGCGCAGTGCGCAACCTTTAAAACGAGGTTTTACTTATAAACATTGAGTTTCATTGGTCTATGAAATTTTGATTATTCTTTTGAATGATTTTGTCGGGTAAAAAGAAAGGCCTGCTATTGCAGGCCCTATAAATTATCGCATTGCTTGAAGTGCTTTAATTCTGTCATCTAGAGAAGGGTGAGTTGAGATTAGTGCTGCAAGTCCACTCTTTCTATTAGAGATTTTAAGAGTAGCTAGAGACTCTCCACGCTTATCAATTGCAGTCTGGCTCTTTAGTCTCTCTAGAGCTGCAATCATCTTCTCACGACCTGCTAGTCTAGCGGCACCACTGTCAGCTCTATACTCTCTGTATCTAGAGAAGAATGCCACAACTACAGATCCAAGAAGTCCAAAAACAATCTCAAAAGCAATTACCACAAACATGTGGGCAAGCCATCCAAGACCTTCACCTTCTTCGTCATCTCCTCTCAAGAAGTTGCTTACTGCAAATGCAGCAATCCTAGCAAAGAACATAACAAATGCGTTCACAACACCCTGGATAAGAGTCATTGTAACCATATCCCCGTTAGCGATGTGGCTAACTTCGTGTGCTAGAACACCTTCAACTTCGTCTTCGGACATTCCCTGCAATAGGCCTGTAGAAACTGCAACAAGTGAGTTTTTCTTACTAGGGCCTGTAGCAAAGGCGTTTACTTCAGGACTGTTATAGATACCAACTTCTGGCATCTTCGGAAGGTTTGCCTGCTTGGCAAGTTGATGAACAGTGTTAACAAGTGAAGCATATTGAGGAGAATTATCCACAATCTGAACACCCATAAATCTCTTTGCCATGAACTTTGACATACCAAGAGAGATGAACGCACCGACCATACCCCAAACACCACAGAATATTAGTAGTGCAGTATGATCAATTCCTTGAGGTGTGTAATAACCACCAACACCTAAAAGATTTAGTACAATTGAAACCATCACGATGACGGCAATGTTAGTCAATAAAAACAGACCAATTCGCTTAAACATAGTTAGTATCTCCTTAAAAAGAACTTACCTCTAAGATAATAGCAAGTTTGTCCTCGTCAAGATAGTTTGGCCATAAAAATACGAAATAACATTGATCTAGAGCAGAATGGCTGCCTACACACCCAAAAAAAGTAGGCCCGTACAATGAGAACTCTTTGAATGGATAGCCATAGAATAAGGTTAGCTGACTCAGGTGGTTACAAACTGAAATATTGCGCTAAAATGGTATTCTAATCATGGAGGATTGTTGAAAACACTACGTCTATTTAGAGTAACTTGCGTCTTTTTATTATCAGTTTCTTGCTCATTGTCGCCTTTTAGTGCCAATAATAGTGCCCGAACCTTAGGTGTCGGTAGTGCCGCTGCAGAGCTTGGAAATGCAAACTCCAACTACTTTATACGAACTTCCATGGGTCTTTCAGAGAACTTTGATTTAGGCTATGTCATGGAGTTTGGTTCAGACTTCTCAACCTCAGGCATGTTTGGAAAATACGCCTTTATTAATAATGAAACAGGTCCATCTGTGGCAATGGAAGGTGGGTATGGCTCAACTGAGGCATCTAGCCATTATTATCTAGGTGCTATTGGCTCTATCGCTTTCAGTGAGTCATTTGAGGTATTTATTAATG
>JAGSHJ010000185.1 GCA_023954595.1 Bacteriovoracaceae bacterium
AGTGCGTTAAGTATCGCCTCATTTAACTGAACTTGATCAAATTTCCACAGACTTTTTTGAAAAGGCTTGATTACAGCATAGATTGGATTAAGCTTCATGATCCATTGATACTGCTGGGGCACAAGGCTTTCTGGGTAAAAGATAGGTGTTAAAAAGTATAAAATACTAAAGCCAAATTGAACGACATATTGAACATCTCTAAAAAATACTTGAAGAGTAGACACCAAGACATTTAGTGAGAGTGTCATTGCAAGCATTAAGGTTAAGTTCAGAGGCAAATACCAAATACCCTCAAGTGGTATCCCTTCATTAATGGTCACAAAAATAAATAGACAGATGAATGGAATAATAAAATTTATAAAGTTGTCTAACAGTTTTGAAAATAAAAGTATTAGTGGGTTAATTTGAAAGGACATTAAAACATCCCGCATCGTCAAAAATGTGTTAGCGGTTGTTTGAATTGTGGAAGTTATAAAAATCCATGGTAGAAGGCCTGCTAAGAGAAAAACAAAGTATCGGTCTATGTCTAGTTTTAAAATATGTTTGAAAACTAGTGAATGAACACCAAACATAATCAGTGGGTTAAACATCACCCACAAAAAACCTGCAAAGGTGTTTCTGTAGCGACCTTTCATATCTGCCCAAGTAAGGGTGTATACCTTTAATAAATTGCTTTTTAGCCTCATTACAATATGATAAGTCAGGGTTGGACTTTTTCCAATATTATTCGCTAAATCCGAGCATTCGTTGTAGGTTTCCACGGTAATGAAGAATACTTCACTTTATATCCATTATCCTTTTTGTAAAAAACTGTGTAACTACTGCGACTTCTACAAGAAACCTCTATCGCTGAATCAAAGTTATACTGAACTTGAAGAAGGATTCAAGGTTCACCTAGAAGATTTGAATGAGCTTAGAGAAAAGGTCAATGCAGGTCCTTTCAAAAGCTTCGAAACAATCTATCTAGGAGGTGGAACTCCATCCTTGTGGGATGTTGAGGGTGCCAACTTTTTAGATCATTTCTTTAGCAATAACCATATCATCAAGACTGACGACTGCGAATTTACTATGGAGGTCGACCCAGGTGCATGGACCGAGCGTGGGCTTAATGCTTGGGAGAGTATTGGTGTGAACCGCTATTCTGTGGGCCTTCAAAGTCTAAACGAAGACTTCATAAAAATAATGGATCGTTCACATGACCTTGGAGAATCTTTAAAGACACTTAAATATTTAAAGGAAAGTAATAAAAACTACTCGGTAGACTTTATGCTTGGGCTTCCGCACTCTCATGAGAAAAAGCGTGATATTGAACAAGAATTAAAGAGGGCCCTAGACTTTAACCCAACGCATTTAAGTGTATATATTCTGAAGACAAGAAAGAACTATCCACATAATGATGAACTACCGGATGATGACTTTGTAAGAGATGAGTATCTTAAAGTCAGTGAGTTCTTACGCAAATCAGGCTTCGATCACTATGAAGTCAGCAATTACTCCCTACCTGGGAAAGAGAGTAGGCATAACTTTAAGTACTGGCAGGCCGAAACCGTTCATGCCTTAGGCCCTAATGCTACAGGGTTTCTAAGGACTGAAGATGGCAAGGCCATTAGGTATCAACATCGTTCAAGTAACACAGGTATGTCCACTGAAGAGCTGGATGCTGAAGCGTTGAAGCTTGAAGAGGTCTACCTAAATCTTAGAACAAATAGAGGGATTGATCTAAATAGGTACTTCTCTAGAAAGCGGGCTGAGATTCTAAAAATCACCCAAAAATGGAAAAAATCTGGTTATGTGGAGAGTCTCAACGGCCTTCAATTGGTGCTAAATAGTGAAGGCTATCTCATGATAGACTCTTTAATGGATGATCTATTTCAAAAAGACCTACTGTAAGTCGCTGTAATCACAATGCGTTCTTCGTTTTTAAAAAAGTTTGAAATTAAATTGGTCCACCTATGTTGACATTGGTGGAATCGAGCCCATTTTGTTTATTAGAATGTAAAAAATGGAGTAGTGCGAAATGGAAAAAGAAGTACAAAAAGAGGAAGAGCTAAAAGCAAAGCCCTCTGGTGATGACCAGGAAGTTAGTGAAGAAGCCGCGGTTTCGGAAACTGAGGATAAAGGTCACGATGAAATAAAAGATACTGAAAACTTTAAAGACAAGTACTACTACGTAGTTGCTGAAATGCAGAATATGCAAAAGCGTTTTGATCGTGAAAAGCAAAATCTATTGAAATACGGCAATGAAAACGTACTAAAAGACGTTCTTGATGTTGTTGATAACTTTGAAAGAACTCTAGGTTTTATTTCTAATACTGAGGATACAAAAATCAAGAATATCGCTGTTGGTATTGAAATGATTCAGAAGCAGTTGTTAGACGCTTTGGAAAAGCATGGATTGAAAAAAGTGGACGCCATGGGTGAGCTTTTTGATCCAAATTTTCATGAGGCCATGGGCCAAGAAGAAGCTGAAGGTAAAAAAGAAGAAGAAGTAATAAAGGTTCATCAAAATGGTTACACACTGAATGATCGTTTGATTAGACCTGCAAAAGTTGTAATTGCAAAAAACTAATTTGATATAAGGAGAATTATTATGGGCAAGATTATTGGAATTGACTTAGGGACCACAAACTCGTGTGTCGCTGTATTTGAAAACGGGAAGTATAAAATTGTTCCCAATGCTGAGGGGCACAATACAACTCCATCAGTTGTAGCTTCTAACAATAAGGGCGAGACTCTTGTTGGTCAGGTTGCCAAAAGACAAGCGGTAACTAACCCGAAAAAAACACTTTACGGGATTAAGCGTCTTATCGGTAGAAAAGCAAATGCTGCAGAAGCTGAAGAGTTTGCTAAAGTTGCTCCATTTGAAGTTTTTGCAAACAAAAATGGCGATGCTTGGGTAAAAGTTGATGGCAAAGAAATGTCTCCTCAGGAAATTTCTGCAAGAATTTTGGAAAAAATGAAAAAGTCTGCTGAAGACTACCTAGGTGAAACTGTAAGTGAAGCAGTTATTACTGTTCCTGCATACTTTAACGATGCTCAAAGACAAGCAACAAAAGATGCGGGTAAGATCGCAGGCCTTGAAGTTAAAAGAATTATCAACGAGCCTACTGCAGCCGCTTTGGCATACGGTATGGATCAGAAAAAAGATATGAATATCGCTGTATTCGACCTTGGTGGTGGTACATTTGATATTTCTATTCTTGAAATTACAGACGATGGTGTATTTGAAGTTAAGGCAACCAATGGTGATACATTCTTGGGTGGTGAAAACTTTGATGAAGACATCATCAACTGGATGGCAGAAGAATTTCAAAAAGAGCAAAATGTTGATCTAAGAAAAGACCAAATGGCACTTCAGCGTCTTAAAGAAGCTGCTGAGAAAGCAAAGCATGAGCTTTCATCTACTACATCAACAGACATTAACCTTCCATTCATTACTGCTGATGCAGAAGGTCCTAAGCACTTGAACTTAAACCTTTCAAGAGCGAAATTTGAAGACCTAATCTCTAAGCACTTGGATAAGATTGCAGCACCATGTTTAACTTGTTTGAAAGATTCTGGTCTTGATAAGAATGAAATCCATGAAGTAATTCTTGTTGGTGGATCTACTAGAATCCCTTCAATCCAAGCAAAAGTGAAAGAAATCTTTGGAAAAGAACCTTCTAAAGGTGTTAACCCTGATGAAGTTGTAGCTGCAGGTGCCGCTGTTCAAGGTGGTGTTCTTCAAGGTGACGTAAAAGACGTTCTACTTCTAGATGTAACTCCTCTTTCTTTGGGTATTGAAACCCTTGGTGGTGTTATGACTAAGATCATTGAGAAAAACACAACGATTCCTACTAAGAAATCTCAGGTTTTCTCAACTGCTCAAGATAATCAGCCAGCTGTTTCTATTCACGTTCTTCAAGGTGAGAGAGAATTTGCAAATGATAACAAAACTCTTGGTAAGTTTGACCTAACAGGTATTGCACCTGCTCCAAGAGGTGTTCCACAAGTTGAAGTTACTTTTGACATCGATGCCAACGGTATCATCAATGTTTCTGCAAACGACAAGGCCACTGGTAAGAAACAAGACATTGTTATTACTTCTGGATCTGGTCTTTCTGAAGAAGAAATTGAGAAAATGGTTAAAGAAGCTGAAGCAAACAGAGAAGCTGACCAACAAAAAAGAGAGTTGGTTGATGCTAGAAACAATCTAGACTCTTTGGTATTTGCTACAGAAAAAGCAATCAAAGACGCGGGAGACAAAGTTCCTGAAGATAAAAAGTCTGATGTTGAAGCAGCCCTAACTGAAGCAAAGTCAAAGCTTCAGTCTGAAAGTCTTGATGAAGTAAAAGCAGCTTCTGAAAGACTTCAAAATGCTTCCCACGCAATTGCTCAATTCTTATATCAACAGCCGGGTGCTGCTGGTGAAGAAGGTGCACAAGCAGGAGCACAAGAAGCTTCATCAGAAGAAAGCTCTAGCGAGAAGAAGAAAGACGACGACGATGTGGTAGACGCGGACTTTAAAGAAGTTTAAGGTTAAACACATATAAACAAAGGCCTCCTTTATGGGAGGTCTTTTTATTTTTTGGAAAGTGGATTATGAGCAAAAGAGACTATTATGAAGTTCTGGGAGTATCACGAAGTGCTCCAAAAGAAGAGATAAAGAAAGCTTACCGAAAGCTTGCTATGAAATACCATCCGGATAGAAACCCTGGACCAGATGGAGAGGCAAAGTTTAAAGAGGCCTCTGAAGCAGCGGAAGTTTTGCTCAACGAAGAAAAGAAGGCGAGATACGATCAATTTGGTCATGCTGGAGTTGATGGTCAAGGCGGTGGCTTTGGTGGCGGCTTTGGTGCTGGCGGAGACTTTGGTGATCTGGGTGATATCTTCGGTGACCTATTCGGCGATATGTTCGGTAGTGGCGGCGGCCGTGGTGGTAGAAGAGGACCTGGACGCTCTAGAGCTCGTAGAGGTGAAGACCTTGCGGTTGTAGTTGACGTAACATTTGAAGAAGCTGCCTTTGGATCTGAACAAGAAGTATCTATTGTTAAAAATATAGTTAAAGAAGGCACTACAGCACAAACATGTGACATGTGCCAAGGCCATGGTGAAATCAGAAGACAACAAGGCTTTTTTACTATTTCTCAGGCCTGCCCAAAATGTGGTGGAACCGGTGAAATGGCACAAAGAGTTAAGAAGAAGTCCACACTATCGGTTAAAATACCTGCTGGTATTGACTCTGGTCAACGCCTAAAACTCGCTGGTGAAGGTGATGTTGGAAGCCAGGGTGGTCCAAGTGGTGATTTATATGTTCAGGTTCGTATAAAAGAGCACGATCTTTTTGAGCGTGATGGATTTGATGTGTTTTGCCGAGTGCCAATTACTTTTTCTCAGGCCGCTCTAGGTGCTGAGATAGAGGTGCCTACACTTAACGGTAAAGTAAGTATGTCTATTCCTGCTGGAACTCAATCCCATAAGAAGATGAGACTTAAGGGTAAAGGTATCCAACGTTTAGGTGGATATGGACATGGTGATCAAATCATTACTGTTGTAGTTGAAACCCCAACTCGTCTGAGCCATGATCAGCAGGAGCTATTTGAGAAATTGGCCCAATTAGAGGACACAAATAGTCCAATGTCGCGTGGATTTTTTGAAAAGGTTAAAGATCTTTTTCAATAAATAAAGTTTAAAAAGAACTTTCCCATGACAGCAACGGCAATGCTCGTTAAAATAGTTTTGGTTATATATCTTTAAAAAGGCGAGCTTGTGCTCGCTTTTTTCTTATGGGCCGATGAGGATAAGTCCTCGCATTGGCCTTAGCAATCAGGAGCTTGAATGAGACCGTTCATAATTTCACTTTTAGCCACTATGAGTTTTGTATTTATTGGTTGTTCCAATATAAAGATGCTCACACCTGAAGATATTTATTCGAAAGACTTTCTTCAAAGAATGAATCAAATTCAATCGACATTTAAAGGTGGAGATAAAGATTCGGCATTAGCTCAACTGGATGCACTTGATAATTCTCTACTCTCAGAGGCCGAGCTTGGAAAGAAGCGAAACTTCAAAGGTATTATTTACTTCTCTAAAGGTGAGTTTGAAAAAGCATCCGAACTTTTTGAAAGTGCAAAAGGGTTAATAAGATTAGATAGGCCATTGGCGGCACAGAGTCGTCTAAATTTGGCGAGCTCTTACTACAAGCTTGA
>JAGSHJ010000523.1 GCA_023954595.1 Bacteriovoracaceae bacterium
GAGGATGCTTAAAAACTATCATAAAGATGTTCCCAACTACTTTGATCACCTTGTAAAAATAGAACTCGAAAGAGGGCTAGCACTGATGAATGAATTTGATCAGTGGAATAAAAAGAATGAAGCACTCGCTAGAGCTCTTAGAATTACACATTTTGCTAAGACTTCAGGGGTATTAATTCCATGTAGCGGGATGCAAGGAGTTTCAACTGATGATCCAAGCTATGAATTATTAAATAATATCTGTAAATTACGTTCAGATGACTTAGGTCCTGATGAAGCACTAGAGCACATTGGGGAGCTACTTCTAAGAGATGACTTTGAGCTTTATCTAAGTGTTATTTCGGATTTCTTGGATAGCCATGACCTTGGAGATGGATTTGATAAATTAATAAG
The DNA here is from genome assembly GCA_023954595.1 of Bacteriovoracaceae bacterium. Classification (GTDB taxonomy): domain Bacteria; phylum Bdellovibrionota; class Bacteriovoracia; order Bacteriovoracales; family Bacteriovoracaceae; genus UBA845. The sequence goes on from JAGSHJ010000523.1 coordinate 394, forward strand.
CGAAAATCCTAGGATTAAGGCCAATGTCATTGAGCTGCTTAACAAATCAAAGACAGGAATGGGTAAGATCGATATTGCCAAGATCGCACGACAAATGGGAATCATAAATAAAGAAGAATTTTCAAATATTGAAAAAGGAGTTCTTGTATCTTATCTGGCCCCCCCTGTATCCATTGGAGCTAAAGACACCGTTTGTAGTTACTATGGAGCCAACAAGGTTAAACTTACAAGCGAAGATCTAGATCAAGGTGTGTTTGAAGATTTTAATGCCCTGGACGCACTAAAATGTATAGGGATACATGATCAGAAACTAGCCCATTCAGTATTATCTACGGCCAAAATGCATAAAGATAAAAAAATGAGAATGCAGGCCTTGTTTACACTCAGTTCACTTATGGTTAAAGATTCAAAAGTAGAAGCATTTTTAAATGAAAGTCTCGTAAGTCCTAAAACTCAGGATGAAAAGCTTATCGCATTTACTACTGCTGCGAGGTTGGGACTTGATAGTAAAAAGTTTTGGGACACATTTGATCAATTTATAAAGTCTGATAGGAAGATAACCTGGAATGGATATACAGGTACTGAAAGAGAGGTTGCTGGAGACTATTTTGGAGATATAAAATTTAAAGACTACAATGACCTTAAAAAGTATCAGGATAAATTTGGCAATGATCTGAGTTCTTGGCCCGTCGCTGCAGCCTTGTTAAAGCTTGAACCTCGTGAGTATATGAAGTTCTTAAAGGATCCTGCAACGAGCAATCAATTTGAGATTCGTGAAAATTTTTACAATGAACTAGTTTATTCAGACCGAGATGATGAAATCCCATATGAAATCATACCAATCCTTATTGAAGACATACAGAAGAGAGATGACAGCACAGACATATATTATGTTAGTGCGGCCACTGAGAGAATGAAGTTGAGTGAAACTCAAAAGAGTGAGCTTCTTAATGATGTTTTAAATGCACAATTCTCAAATGAGGACCTACAAGGCTTTGTTTGGAACTTTCCTACCCAAATTAAAGGAGAGAGTAAAACTGAGTTCATGATGAAATTACATCAAAGAGACATTAATTTCTTTAAGTCCGAGGTCCAACAGTATGTACATGGATTAAATAAAATTACACCTTCCGAAAAAGAAGCATTAAGACCACTTCTTTCAAGTGATGATATATGGTTAAAAATGAAGCTCAAAGAATTAGGGGTTGAATAGGTAACTCACAACAAGAGAGTCTCATCTTTAAAAACTTAATATGACGTTTAAATGTAATTGATTTTAAAATTTGGAGCGGATGAAGAGACTCGAACTCTCAACCCCCACCATGGCAAGGTGGTGCTCTACCATTGAGCTACATCCGCTTAAAGATTTTGGTGGAGTCATAATAGTTATACGGTAGTGGGTTGTCAATTATAATTTTATGCTATTTTTCTCTCTAAAACCTCAATCACATTTTGGTAAGAAGCATTGTTAAATTGAGC
>JAGSHJ010000228.1 GCA_023954595.1 Bacteriovoracaceae bacterium
GAATACTTTCCCAAATCTCAACATTTCAGTAATGCCACGAGTGATCATTGCTGCACGAGTATTGTGGTTGTACCCAAGTCCTTCTAAGATACCGCCGGCGATGGCCAAAATATTTTTCAGGGCCCCACCAAGTAAGACACCTTTTACGTCATATGTAGGAATTGCTTTAAAGTAATTTGTTTGAAGCATCTCTGCCACAGGTATAAGGGTATCTGGAATCTTACCGGCAAGAGAGACTATTGTTACTTGGCGATCAAGGATCTCTTGAGCAAATGATGGACCAGATAAGTAGCAGATTTTTTCACTATAATCTGAAAAGTAGTGCATAAAAAGATCATCTGCGAGTTCGCAAGTATCTGGATCGATCCCCTTGGTAAGTGACACCATCGGTATATCATTTTTGAGATAATTTATGACTCTGTCTTTATTCTCAGAAAAAAATGGATGAATAGCACTGGTAGGAAGTCCATTAACTGTAAGTTGGATACTGGAGTCACCTACAAGTTCATCCAATTCCTCCCAAGTGAGTGCTGGTAGAATATTTTCTGGCAGTTGTCTTCCAGGAAGATAAACAGAGTTCTCACCACTCTTGATAGAGTTGTAAACCTGCTCTTCTCTTACCTTTAAAATGACTTGCTTGAAGTTTTCACTGAGAACCGAGGCTATTGATGTTCCAAATGCACCCGCTCCAAATACAATGGCGGTGTCGTAATTCATGGGATCTCCTATTTTCTCTTATAGAGACATGATCCCTTCAATTTTACTCACCTCATGGTAAACGGCAACCACATCGTCTGATGAGTTAACTAGCTTCTGACTAGTCACACTGGTGTAGGTACCATTTTTAGATAATTTTTCTTCAATGGAGTGTTCAGATAAAAGAGTTAACAACTCAGGCTTTCGCTCAGTTTTAACCACAAACTTAAAAGTGTAATGATCAGGCCAGCTCATTTGTTCATCAAGTAAGGCCTTGAATTTAGTGAAATCCACTTCTTTTCCTCCAGTTAAATTCGAATAGTCATAGTTTACCTTCAAGTTGAAGGCAATTTTTGCCGATTCAGCCTCTGCAAGATACTTAGTGCAACGCGCAAAGTCAAGGATGATATGACTAAATTAACCCTATTTACGCTACTTTCTTTGGTAACAAATAGCCTATTTGCGGTTGATTTCAAGCATTTCAAACTAAAAAACGAACTAGAAGAGCTTTCCAAGGCCAAATCTCCCAAAACACAACGCCAGTTCATGGCATTAGGAGAAAGTGCACAAGATCGTACAATTGAGACAAAAGTGGCCCAAAAGCTTCTCAATCTAAGTGAGAAAAGTGCCTCAGGTCCAGGCTCCGCTTTAATGAAAAAGATCTCAGAGGCACTATCAGACCATTATAATAAAGTAGGAAAAGAGCAAACCACTCCCTTGGTGCTAAATCACAACATGGGTGGTGGGGTCTTAAACTTCTCTGGCTTTACTTGGAAGAAACCTTTTGCAAACTTCAAACTGTATGTAAATCGTCAACTCAGCCAAGACCTCTACAGTGATGGATGGATTGTTCACGACAAACTCGTAATTGGTATAGATGCATCCACACTTTTAACCAACCTCCAACAAGAAGACTTAATAGAGATTGATAAAGAAGGTATTGGCGCCTTTGCAGGAGTGAGCTTTATAAGGGAGTATCAATACAACCATAAAGCATCCACGTTCTTAGAAGGGCTTCAATCGGATTACTCTAAATTGTTTCTATCTTTTACTAAGTTCAATCCAGAACACGTTTTGAACTTACCCCCTTATAATTTTTTGCGCCAAAAAGACACATACAGCTTCAACGCCGGTGGAATGGTTAAAATTCCCACAGGTGGAACTCTCTCTGGCCGTGTAGGAGTATTAGTTAATTCGGCCTATGAGAGAACAACAACGATTCAAGTACTTGGTGAAGACGACTCCCCTAAAGAGGGAGAATTTTTAAGACTAAATATTGATAAGAAAGTTGAGAAAGGAGTCGATGCACACCTAAGTCTGCAAGTTGATTTCTTTAATCTTCTCAAGCTTACCCTATTATCAGCAGATCTTGAGTATCGCTATGGTATGGCAAACTCAACCTATTACAGCTTCTATGAAAAAGATAAACAATTCATTGCCACTTCATCTGCACATGCCAGTGAATTTAAAAAACTTATCAATGGCCAAATAGACGAGGCATATGCCTTTAAAAAGAATATTGTGCAACTAGAAGAAAGAATAAATGAAAATTTCAATTCTAAATACTCAGCCCTCTTACTTGGACAAATAAAGAAAAGAGAGACTGAGCAGATAAAGATCATTCGTGATGGAGTTGAAAAGATCTTCTTCAAACACTATGCGGAATCAATCAAATTTGTTCAAAGTCTCTGGAGTAGAATGTTTGGCATAGTAATCAATAGACTCTTTGATTGGGATCCAGGAGTTGTGAATGCGGCGGAGTCCAAAAAGAAGTTGGCAATCGAATTCGAGTATATGGAAGATCTTGGGGAGGCCAAAGTTGACTCCTCAGAGAAATTCTCACTCAGCCTAACACAGAGCTTTCAAGCAGCTAAAACCCATCGTTGGTGGCACAGCTATTATAAGCGTGAAAGTAGAAACCACATCCTCAATATGACAAACTTGGATCCAAAGTATGAAATCATGGTCAAAGACGAGGTACTGCGTGGCCCTATCGAGGTTGTCAGTAAAGTGAAAGTGCTCTCTGCCGGTATTGCGCATTTTAACTTCTTGGATGAAAAAAATGCCTTCAAGAAATTTAAAGAAATGTGTGAAGGCAGGAAAAAGAGCTGCTTCAATCTGTTAAAAAAGAGGTACCTAAGTTACATGTCTCATTTCCATAGGTATGGAATATCAGATTTAATGCGCTTTAAAAGCTTCATAGGTTCATATTTTAAAAGGCTTCGAACCTATAAAGACCTCTACACCTTATTTGGTAAAGAGAATGTATTTATGAATGGGCAACTCTCAGCTGTCACCAACAAAGGGCTTCCCTTCTCTACATACTTTAAAGAAGGTGAGTTCCAAGGCCTTGGTGTGATTGACAGCTTTATGCGTGAGGGTGTAAGTAGGGCTCCTGCAAACATTTCCACAAGATAAGGTATGGACGAAATAAAAAAAGCCATTCAATTGCTCAAAGAGCATGACGTAGTCGCTCTTCCAACTGAAACAGTTTATGGACTTGCTGCGGCCATTGATTCAGAAGTTGCTCTTAAAAAGATCTTTGCAATTAAAGAGCGCCCCTTCTTTGATCCTCTTATTGTTCATGTCTCAGGCCAAGATGAGGCCAAGAAGTTAACAACTTCATGGAATAAAACTTGTGATGCTCTAACACAAGAATTCTGGCCAGGACCACTTACTATTGTTCTTAAAAGAAATGACAAAATAAAAGATGTTATAACTGCAGGTCTTGATAGTGTAGGACTTCGTTGCCCAGATCATCCTGCAACTTTGCAAATCATCAAAGAACTAGGTGTTCCAGTTGCAGCACCAAGTGCTAATAAATTTAAAAGAACCTCCCCTACAAAAAAAGAACATGTTCAAAGAGAGTTTGAGGATCAGGTCTTTGTTGTCGAGGGTGGTGAATCTAGAGTTGGAATAGAATCAACTGTCGCCGGTGTCTTTGATACTCATGTGGATATCTACAGGCCTGGAATGATAACTGCTCAAGACATTAAAGCAGCACTCAATAATGCCGGAATCAACATCCCAGTGAATATAGTTCCTAGCCCAGTTGCACCAGGACAGCTCAAGCATCACTATATGCCAAAGATTCCGATTATTTTAAGTTGGGATCAATTAAATCCAGACCTAAGCACTTTATCTGTGCCCACTGATAATTTAGCAGTCTGGAACATAAGTTCTAACCCTGCTGAGACAGCTAGAAACTTGTATAGTTTTTTCAGAGATGCAGAAGACAAAAACCATACCGCTATCTTGATTACTTTGGACTCCAACTTTAAATCAATGCATGAGTGGCATGGTATTCTTAACCGTCTAGATAAGGCCAAGAGCTTCGAAATTTCTCGTTAATTTTTTAATTTTCTTTCATCTTTTAAGCTAGCAGTTATCTATTTCCCTAAAATGGATTGGCCTCTTTCTTGAATCTAGTAGCAGGACAAGGATGAGCCAATGGAAAACACAGCACCAAATGATCACACGACAGAAATGGCCCAAATGCGCCAGGACTACCGCGACCATAACCAGAGCGACCCAGAGGCCCAGTGCGAGACTCTTTTAGAAGCTGTTGGAGTAATGGAGGAAAATTCCATCCCCTACGCTCTTATTGGCGGTATCGCTGGAAAGGGACTTGGACGCCCTAGAATCACCCATGACATAGATCTTTTCCTGACACCAGAAGATGCCAATTACGCCCTTGAAGCACTAAATGACTGTGGATTTAAAACAGAGAAAAGAGATACAGCGTGGCTCTACAAGGCCTGGAAGAATGGAATTTTAGTGGATATAATTTTTAGATCCAGTGGTGATATCTACTTTGACGAAGAAATTCAGCGACACGTTCGACGAGTCCCTTTTAAAGATCACTTTCTAAATTCTATTAGTCCCGAAGACTTTATTGTTATTAAGGCCGCTGTACATCAGGAGCATATTCCTCATCATTGGCATGATGCACTTGCAGTTTTAACAGAGGGTAATCTAGATTGGGAGTACCTTGTAAAAAGAGCAAGATACTCGCCACGAAGAGTTTTAGCTCTACTGATTTACGCTCAATCAAATGATATTGCCGTTCCAGTAGAGGCCGTACAAACCCTTTATAGAAAGCTGTACGAGATGTCTTCACAGATTACGCGTCCTTTAATTCACCCCTATAGAAAAGCACCGGAAACCAAACAGGTCTCAAATACACCAAGAGATTCAATAGTCTATGTTAAGGCCAAAATTATTGAGGCCTTAAGCACTGATGAGAGAACGGCCGATCATGACATAAAAATAGTCGTGACCGACGGTGCTATTGATGCTCGAGGTGAAGTTTTTACGGAAGATCAAAAGCGAGCAGTCTGTGAAATAATTGGAACCATTTGCCCAGAGAGAGAGTTTAAAAACCATATCTTTGTAAGAAGCCTACCAGGACCTGAAGAAAGCGAGGTTATCCAATGATTCGTATCGCAGCTGCGGGAGATGTCCACTTCGATAAACACTCGCAA
>JAGSHJ010000432.1 GCA_023954595.1 Bacteriovoracaceae bacterium
CTCCTTATATTTTCAACCCTGTCTTGATCTGTAAATCCTAAATCTCTATTAAGCCCATGACGAACATTGTCACCATCAAGCAGCATAGTATGCTTTCCAAGCTCATATAGTTTTTTCTCAAGATCATCGGCTATGGTTGATTTTCCAGAGCCAGAAAGCCCAGTAAACCAAAGCACACATGGCTTTTGTTTTTTATTAATGGAGCGAACTTCTTGGTTAATATTTGTTTCATGCCAGCTAATATTTTGAGCACGCCTGAGTGCAAAATCAATTAAACCGATCCCAACTATAGAATTATTTAATGAATCAAAAATTTCAAAAGAGCCTTTTATTTGACTTTCACTGTAGGCATCAAAAGATACTTTCTGACCTAAGGACAATTTACAGTAACCATACTCATTTTGAAAGAGCTTTTTGGCTGCAAGTTGACTATGTGTCTTAGCATCGATTTTGAAGCTAAGGTCAGTTACCTGAACAGTTGTGCTTTGAGTATCAAGAAGAATACTGTAAGTTCGCTCTGGGATTAATGGATCGACATCAAGCCATAAAATATAAGCAGCTAGTTGATCTGATACTTTTGGTATATCTTCAGTCTTACTAGCGCTCTCATGACCGTCATGAACCGTTTCAAGGAGTTCGTAGAGTCGATCAAAGTGCTCGTTCTTTGGCATAGCTTATTTGTGAATAAAATTATGGATTGTTAGGGATATTATAATTAATTAGTCAATTCAACTTTTAGTGAATTTTTTAATAGCTAGAATTACTTTCATAATGTAGAATGTCAGTTTTATAATCTTCAAAATTACCATGTTTATCAGTGTTTTAGACTTATTTAAAGTTGGTATTGGGCCGTCCAGTTCTCATACGATGGGACCTATGGTTGCGGCTAGCGCTTTTCTGCAAGATATACGTCATTATATTGATTCAAATTCAGATACAAAAAACTATCATGTCAGGTGCACTTTAAAAGACTCCCTGGCCTACACTGGAGTTGGTCATGCCACGGATAAAGCCGTAACTTTAGGTCTTCACGGTTATTTACCTAACACAATAATTAATGAAAATATGGATGAGGTTCATGATAGAACCTGGAACTCAAAAACTATCAATATAAGTGATGATATTTCAGCATCTTTCTTTTCGGAAGAAGATATTATTTTCGATACTCGAAACTCGCTCAAACAGCATCCAAATGGTCTTGTTTTTGAACTATTAGATGACTCTGGTGGATTATTATTATCTAGCACCTTCTTTTCGATTGGTGGTGGCTTTATATCTACCTTAGCAGAAATCGATAGCGTCGAGGCCCCAATAGCCGCTGAACCAAGTTCAGCCTACCCATATCCATTTGACAACTCAGACCAAATGCTGGACATGTCAAAGAAGAATAAAAAGACGATCTGGGAGATGAAGCTAGCAAACGAATTAGAAAATCTTCCTGAGGAAATACTCAATTTAGAGCTAGACAAAATTTGGAATGCAATGAAAACTTGTGTTGAAAAAGGCCTAACTACTGAAGGCATTTTACCAGGTGGCTTGAACACTAAAAGACGAGCAAAACAATTGAACGAAAGTCTCGAAAATGATAAGGAGAATGCAGGCTCTAGTGATTGGCTATGCGCATACGCTATGGCGGTTAATGAAGAAAATGCTGCTGGACATATGGTCGTTACAGCGCCTACCAATGGTGCAGCAGGTGTTGTACCAGCAACACTCTACTACTACTATAAACATAAGGCTGCTTCACAAGAACAAATTCGACAATTTCTTTTGTCATCTGCTGCAATTGGTGGATTAATTAAACATAACAGCTCAATCTCTGGCGCGGAAGTTGGATGTCAAGGAGAGGTTGGCTCTGCATCTTCAATGGCAGCTGCAGGGCTATGTGCAGCAAGGGGTGGAACAAGTGAACAAATCGAAAATGCTGCAGAGATGGCTCTTGAGCATCACATTGGAATGACTTGTGACCCGGTTAAAGGCCTAGTTCAAGTTCCATGTATTGAGAGAAACGGCTTCGGAGCCGTTAAAGCATATACTGCAAGTTCACTCTCACTCAGAGAGAGTGGAGAACACTTAATATCTCTAGATCAATGCATCGCCGCTATGAAGAGAACTGGACTAGATATGTCGACTAAGTATAAAGAGACCTCACTTGGTGGCTTAGCGGTCAGTTTTATTGAGTGCTAAATTAATCTTTATCTACTAAACCAGCACCCGCACCTGAAGCTCTCGATTCTGCGCTAGATTTCACTAAGCAACGAGAGAAATATTCATAGATTTCAGGCCACTTATCACCCACATTAACACCATTATTAAGAGTTTTCAGCCTTTCTTCAGCAATATTAAGTGTCTTTAGTTTGCCATTACTTATTGAAGTTTTATTATTAACATCAAAAGCAGAAATGTGAATATCAGCATAGTTGCTAAGCTCAATGGGAGCCTCTGATGAGCTAATAATTTCCCACTCAATATCATCTTTTAGATTAACCTCATAATGATTATTGCTTTTGTCTGTCCATGACACTTGAATGCCAGTGCATTGGTTTGCACCAAGGGCAGAAACAACCAGTAATGGGGAGTCTACATTAGTTAATTTTAAGTCTCCATCAAGGCCATTAAACTCGAGCCAATCTACGCAGCTTACTGAAGCCTCAATTGCTGACAAAACTTTGTCTTCAGGGCAAAAAAGGTGGCTTCCATCACCGGTCTTTTCGAACTGAATAGAGAGGCTACTGGTTTGGCTATCTAAATTATCAAGTGCCAGAAGGCTGCACTCTGAGGGATCAAAACCATTTTGTGCAATCCAGATATTGCTTCTGGCAAAGTCTTCTGAAACTCCGATGGATGCATTAACACCAAACCCAGCACGAGTAAAATAAAATAGAACTTC
>JAGSHJ010000172.1 GCA_023954595.1 Bacteriovoracaceae bacterium
AGGATTATTCAGTCTATCAAAGACCTTAAGTCAGATGGTAAATCAATCTCACTATAGTTTAAGGTAAGGAGGGATAAACACCCTATTTGAAATCACGGCCCCCTATAATTCTTTATTATATGGGGTAACTCTCCCCTCTTCTAGCTATGAATTTATGATTTTTTCTTAAGGGCTACTATACTTCTATATAAAGGTTATACCGGTTCAATTAAAGAGATCGGTATCTTCTGTACCATTATGAAAACACCTGACAACAAAACTATCATCCTACCTAACGGTCCCCTTGCTGGTGGTTCCATGGTGAACTACTCCACAGAGGCTACACGTCGTGTTGATTGGACTTTTGGAATCGCTTACGATGATGACCTCAAGAAGGCTGAACAAACTCTCCTCAACCTTTTAAACAGTGACTCTCGTATCCTTAAAGATCCTGCACCTTTTGCCCGCGTAGGCGAGCTCGCAGATAGCTCAGTGAACTTTACAGTGAGAGCTTGGGTAAATGCAGAGGACTATTGGGCGGTTCATTTTGATATGATTGAAAATGTGAAACAGACCTTTGATAAAGAAGGACTCAACTTCCCATTCCCACAGCAAGAGCTTCATCTTGCCAGTGGTCAACACCCAATCCAGCAATAATTTATTCGCCTCTCTTCGAGTGGCGAAACTTTTTTCAATTAAGTCCTATAAAACTTTATATAAAGCAAAAAAGGTTCCAGTAGTCTGTAAACTAGAAGTGGGCCCCATTGAACTACTGCATCCAACTCGAGGTTTGACAGTGTCTCCTACATTTAATTTTTTTACCCCACCCATAGAAGTTACACCATTTATTAACACTTCGATATATGTACTTGTATGAGAAGTATCGTAAGCCCACGTAACATTATATAATCCAGTCGTTGAAACAGTGTATGTGTAATTTGCTGTATTGTAACCTCCGTCTCCTTCTATAACGTTATCAACTATCAATTCATAGTATGTTGAGTCACAAGTTACATTTTGAACTGCAGACAATTCAACATAAACACCTTTATTCATATCATTAATTTTAGTAACGATTTGATTGAAGTTTGTGTTCATCTCAGATGCTGAAATAGTATTTCCAGCGGTAAAAGTGTGAGTGAGAGTTATCTGCCCTGCGATGGCAATGAAAGTTGTAAGAGAGAGGCCTATGACAATCCCTTTGAACAAACTTGATTTTTGCTTAAAGCGCTCGGACCAGCTTTTGTTTTTGAGCTGTTCAAGTTCTTCTCGCATTTGTTTAAGTTCTTTTTCTAAGTTTTGATCTTTCATTTTACGGTCCCCAAGTTGCGGAATCCCAAACAGCTGTGTCCCACACTGATGTGGAGGCAGCTGCTTTTTCAGAAATTATGGTTAAGTATGGTTCAGTTGCACATGTTGTTGTGTCGATTGTGATATCAAGAGTGGCATCAGGTGTTGTGAGATTGGCCTCTACGACGCCGCAGTAGTTGGTGCCAGTCCATTCAGACGGACCCGTATAGCCCACAAAGAAAAGGTCCCAGTCACCACTTGGAATTGTAATCAAATGGCTTTCTGGAAGGTCCACAGTAATTGTTTCTAGAACCTCTCCATTTTCATCGTAGCGAACACCCTTCATGACAATTCCACCATCCATGGGGGTTCCATTGACTATGGCACCAACGTTAAAGGTCAGGGCTGCCTTAGTCTTAGAGCGCTTACCTCCGCACCCTACAAGAAGGAGGGAAAGGAAAATCACGAATAGGAGTCTACCTATAGTATGGTTCATCTCTATAGCCTTTTCGGTTATCCCTATCTTATCTTAAGAATGAAAAGGCATAAGAATATTTGTAATTTCAAGAAGTTAGAGTGGTATGGGGCAAATAAGCAGAAGTAAAACTGACTGATTTTTCTGCCAATATTAACCCCTCTTAAATTACCATTTTTGCGGAACGCGGTTCACATCTTTAGTTGAGTATCCCATTTTATTCAGACGAGCGATGATCATGTTCAACTGCTCATCATCCATCTTCCAGTTATCACTCATGATCCAAACCCACTTCTGACTTGGAACTCCAATAACGGTCCATGAATAGTCTTCCGCAAGATCGATCACGAGGTAATCAAACTTAAGTGGCCAGAAGGGACGAACTTTCCAATGAGCATTGGTTTTCTCGTTATGAATCCATCCCTTTTGTGGGATTTTCTTAATCTTCCCCGTAAAGGAATCTTTATTGAAATAGAAGTCGATATCTATACGCTCTTTCTTTTCATTCCAGCGGTAATGCTCAACTGAATTGTGAGCCCCCTTTTCCATAGAGGTTGGAAAGGTAAGGACAAACAAACACCCTTTTTCAAATCACGGCCCCCTATAATTCTTTATTATATGGGGTAACTCTCCCCTCTTCTAGGCATGAATTTAGAAAATTTTCGTAAGTGCTGCTATACTTCTATATAGAAATTGGATGATGAATGAAAAGAAGCAATTTGAAGAACTAACTTACCCCTTAACCCCCTCGAGAACATTGTGTAATATCAAGGGCTTCTGGCCACAATATAACACTCCCCTGGCTAGTTGCGCCTTCTTTCAAGTAAACATAAATCACTCTAATGCATTTACTAAACGACCTTTACGCTGGCCATACTGTTACTAAAGTCTCATTTTCTTGGCAATTCGTCTTTTTCTCATAATAAAAGCTGATGCAATAATGATCTGCTCCCCTATAAATACAGCTCTTTAGAAAACTAGACTTTTTTTCTTAGTCAGCACCTTTTTTCCCCTTACTATTAAGGTACATTTCGCAAAATCCGTTAAGTTAAGTGTAGAGATTCATAGGAGCTTACACTTAAAAATGAATAAACTTTTTTGCGCTATATTTATTTCAATCTTTGGATTTGCAAGTCTTGCAATATCTGGTGAGGTGAAACTTATGGGCAAGAAAATTAAAAAGTTCGATGAGTCTAAGTGGAACAAGAATCTTTCTGCACGTTCTAATGCCTGTAAATTGACCGATAAACTAAAGGCAAAGTTAATTGCGTCGAGTCCCTATTCTGTTGATGATGTGACGATAGATAACTGTATCTACACTTGGTATATCAGTAATAAAAAATACATTTTTAAAGCAAGGCAGGTAAAGCAAAGAAGTATTGCTAGCACTGAGGTTCCGGTAGAAACAGAGGAAGAGCTAGCACCAAACAAAACAGATAAATTAAATAAAAAAGAAAACATTCAATCATTTTCTGCAATTCTCTACTCTGGTGTTTCAAGCTTAGCTTCCACTGATAAAACCTCAGGTACATCAGAGAAAGCTGTCTCAAGCCTAGGTTACGGAATTGGAGTTGTGTGGAGTCATCTTTGGACTAAGAGAGTAAGTTTCTTTGCTATAGGAACTCTGAAGAAATTTGATTTTAAAACATCAAGTGCAAGATCTTTAAGTGAGGCCTCAAGTACTCAAAGCTATATTGGTACAGGGCTAAATATAAAGCTTGGAGATAGATTTACTCTCACCCCCGGACTTGGAATGGGAGAATCACTTATTCTAAACTCTGACGGAGGAACGCAGTTATCAATTGATAAAATTAGTATTCCAACAATTAGCCTTGGTACAAAAGTAAAGTTGTATAAATTCAAAAGTGGATTCTCTTTTGACTTAAATTTGCGAGGCGGAATACTTTTTCCAACAAGTCAAAAAGGTTATAAATCAGAACAAGGCCAATACTATAATTTAAGTATTGGATCAAACTATGATCTTAACGGAAAAAATCTTTTTATAAACACAGGTATCACCAACAGAGAATTAGAAGTTGGAGATGCAAAACAAATATCTAAGGACTTAGGAATAAGCGTAGGAGTTGGATGGAGTTTCTAAAAACTCTACTTTTATTTTTAGCGATCACGACAACTTTTATAGGTTGTAATGGTGAGATTTTAGAAAAGCTCGATAATACCGGAGCTGCGGGAACCTTTTGTCCTTTTTCGAGACTCCCTGACGGGACTTGTCCTGCGGCAAACTCGACAGTTTCAAAGTCATGGGACTTTAGTACTCCAGCCGATTATACCTATGACACAAACTTTGTTGAAATATCTTCAGGAGCCGCAAATCTAAAAATTGTTGATACAGATCATGCTGGTAATGACTTTAACAGTGGGACCCATGTGGGAACTTATGTAAATTCGAGTGATAATATTTCGATAAAAGCTCAGCAGTATTCTGAAGAAACAAATGTTGCTAACATTTTCCCTGATAAAACCTCAAGTCTAGTTGGTTATTGGCGCTTTGAAGGGAATGTAAGTGATTCCAGTAGCTCGTCCAATGATGCGGTCATTTATGGAGGATCCCTTCTATCCAATGATTCCTATGTAGGCACGGGAGCTGCTAAGTTTACACTGGGCAGCGACGTAATGAGGATTAATCACCATGCTTCATTAGCAATCACGGATAATTTTTCCCTCTCGTTTTGGTTGAATTTAGAACAATATCACACGAGTTACCGAAAGAGTATTTTCGTAAAAGGCAATTATTTTAGAATCCACTTCATGGGAGACAATGGTGGAGCAAATCCTGCGAATCAAGGGTTACTACAAGTTTCAGCACTCACAAGTGCCGCCACATGGAGGGAATTTGGAAGTTATCAAATAGAGCCTAAAGACTTTGGTCAATGGATACATATCGGTTTTAATTTAAATTCATCGACTGGTGGACAATTTTACATTAACGGCTCCCCCTATGGGGTAAGGCAGTACCCTGAAGAACTTGCTCCGGGGACTAGTTATATCACTCTTTGCGCAACGGGTGGAGATTTGGATTGTATTTTGGATGAAATAGCAATCTGGAATACATCTCTGAGTGATGAAGATTTTCAAGAAATTTACAACACCCAAAAACATAACTACACCGAACTCTCTTCATCCTGGACCCCCCAATACTCTTCCCTTGTCGGTTACTGGAAAATGGATGGGAACTGGCAAGACTCTGTTGGATCTAATCACTTTACAGGTTTTACTGCTTCATCTGGCTTTATAGCTGATGCAAAGGTTGGATCTCACGGAGCTTATGGAGATGGTAGCTGCTGTAACACACGAGCTTCTATGATAGCAGCAGGATTAAGCATTTCAGATGGAGAAAACTTTACAATTTCAGGGTGGATTAAAGATTCAGACTCAAATGGAGCCCTTGGACATATTGCCAATCTTTCATCTAAAATTAGACTTGGTAAGGCTGGCTCCCAGGGATATGTGAGTTTTTATGACGATGATGCGGATGGCGTGATCATCCAAAGTGTGGGGGCCACTATTAACGATGGCTCCTGGCATATGTTAACGGCATCCTTAGACCAAGCCCAAGACTTATGTTTATACGTAGATGGGGTGCTTGCACAATGCAAGTCGGCAGCAAATTTAGATACCTTTACTATAACCACTATCGGGGATACGACTTCCTATGTTAGCGGAGGAGTCGATGATATTGCTATTTGGAAAGGAGCTGCTCTTACGGCCCAAGAAGTTTCTCTTATCTACAACCGCCAAAAGCAAAAATACGCCGGTCACTATGAATCACCAATTATCGACACAGGTTCAACAACAGCCGCCTGGACAGCAAAGTCCTGGATAACAGAGCTTCCTTTCATGAAAGAGCTTCCAGGCAGTGCTGGTAGTGAGAGTTCAGCAGACTATGCTTCATTAGTTGGGTCTACTGGTTCAACTTCTGATAATGATTTGATGGATGGGCTTGTTGGGCTTTGGCATATGAATGAATCCAGTTGGAATGGAACTGCAGATGAGGTCAAGGATGAGTCGCAGTACGGGAATCACGGGCAATCTGCGGACTCCGCAAGTACTACTACAATTGGACAATTCAGTCGCGCAGGCGACTTTGAAAATAATTATGTAAAAATTGACCATCATTCTAGTTTAGATTTTACAGCCAGCGGAGATAAGCTAACTATTTCAACTTGGTTGAGAACGAAAGACTCAAGTGTATCTAAAACAATTTTAGGTAAAGGGCGAACGAATATAGCAGATGCTGAATTTCAACTGCGTCTTCAGTCTAGTGGTACGATTCAATATTATTTTTATGACGGAAGTTCGTATCGTTTGTCATACACTACCTCAACAGTGCCGAATGATGGAAAATTTCACCATGTAGCTGCTGTTTTCGAAATGGGTAATGATTCGTCACTAAAAATGTATATTGATGGCTACGATGCTCAGCCCTCAGCACTTAGTGGGGTCGCTAACGCCATCACTACTGGCTCCGGAGGCCAGCTATGGATTGGGAACAACAATCAGGCAAACACCGAGGACTTTATTGGTCAAATCGACGAAGTCGCCATATGGAACCGCGCCCTCTCCGACGAGGAAATCCTCCAACTCTACCAACGCGGCGCCAACCGCTTAAAAATACAAACAAGGTCCTGTGATGACTCCTCCTGTTCTGGCGAAGAATGGCAAGGTCCAGATAATACAAATGGAGAATTTACTTTTAGTGAGTTAAATAACTGTGACAGATTACTA
>JAGSHJ010000394.1 GCA_023954595.1 Bacteriovoracaceae bacterium
ATCCTTAGATAACGAGTAAAACTATCTTTTTCTTTGTACAAACCAAGCATTAATGAACTCATTGAGTGTATTTGGGTTGTTTATACCTTGCTTTTGAAGTTCTCTTGAAATTTGAAATATAATTTCATTATTTTTAAATACATAATAGCTCACACCTATGGTCGCAATGATCATAAAAATTAGAACAATATAGGGTACAAGTTGGCCTAATGTATTTTTTTGCTTAGTGAGTCCGTTACCGTACATCTATCCTCCAGCTGGATCGAACCTAAATATAACATCTGGATTATTATAAGGGCGCCTTTATTTGTGTTTGAAAAACTAAAGATTAACATTAATTAAGCCTGGGACATGATGGTTAACTTTATAAGAGTTAGCTATAAGTCATTGTAAATACTCGTTTTATGTAAGTTGGGCTATTGAAAGTGAACCTTTTGGTAACTCTTACCGTCTAACACATAGCTTCCTCAAGATGAGAGAAGTGGTAAAGTGAGAACATTAAAAAATATACGAGGTGTTTATGAAAAAATTGGTATTAATTCTTATTATGGCGACTAGTTACAACCTGGCCTACTCTAAAGGTGGAGGTAAGGGACACATGAAAGAGGTGTTGGAAGAGCTCGATTTATCTAGCGAACAGTTGGCGAAATTTAAGGAATTTAGACAGGCCAATAAAAAAACGAGAGAAGAGCGAAAGGCCCAGCGTGAAGAAATGAAAAACGCTAGAGAGAGTGTTAAAACTGGATTTATTAACAACATCTCTGACGATGAACTGTTAAAATTACATAATAAAGTTGTTGAACTAAAAAATAAGCGTGAGCTTGGAAAGTTTGAAAAGATGAAAGCAATGAAAAACATTTTAACTGAATCTCAAAGAGAAAAATTTATGGAACTGCAAGAATCTAAAAGAAAACGTGGTCCTAAAAGAGATTAGTGAATGATTAATCTACTTAAACAATCTTTAAGCATTCAACCAGCTCGGGACTCACAAGAGTTGGTTGATGAATTTAAGGATCATTATATTCAGCACAATGAATTTATCCGGGCAAGTATTTACTGGATGGTTCGATCTGAAATTGTGGATGACCTTGTACAAGACACGTTTGTTAAGGCCTTAAATAGTTATTCAAAGTTTAAGGGGGATTCATCGTTTAAAACTTGGATATACAGAATCGCTAGAAATGTGACTTATGACTATTTAAGAAAAAATGGAAAAGGACAGTTTCAAGAAATTGAAGATGGTGACCTGGTTCATAGTGATAAAGAAGATGTTAAGGATCTTATAAGCCAAGGCCTTGTTGGTCTAGGCCCGAAACATCGTGAGGTTTTTGTTTTGCACTTTAAGTTTGGCCACACATTCAATGAAATCGCAGGGCTTTTAGATATTACTGAAGGAACTGTTAAATCTAGGGTGTTTTATGCGAAAAAGAAATTTAGCGAATTTTTAAAGGATAACGAGGTCACAAATGGATGATGTAAAACTAAAAGAACTATTAAATAAAGATACTGAAATTCCCAAAGCACCACGTGATGAATGGGCGAGAATTGTTTTAAAAGCCGATCAGAGTAAGCAAAGTAAAATTTATAAAATGTTCGCTCCGTTTTTTGCAATTGGTGTAGCAAGTTTATTAATTGCTGTGGTCTTTAAAGGTCAAATGAACACCAATACATATGAAAAGCAGGCAGAAGTTATGGAGTTCTTCTTGGAGGAGGATTATCTTTCTACCCAAGACCAGTTGTACGCCTGGATCGATTAGGTTTGTGGGGTACCGCGTCAGTGGTTTGCCTTTTGACAGTTTCGCGAGAGTTGGAGAGTATAAGCTTTTAACTAATTAAGGTATAAATGCACTCTCTGGCCATATATTCTATAGCTCTATTTTTAACTTTGGGTTGTGGTATGGGAATTGATCTTCCTAAGCATGACTCTAGATTCAATCCTATAATCTCCCAATTTGAAAAAGACATGGAGTTCTTTGGCATTCGTGGAAGTGCTGAAAACGTAATTGTAAGTTTTGGGGATCTCGATGAAACCATTGATGCGTTTAACCTAATCCCTTTGACAAGGTCTCCTGAGGTTAAGGTCGATGGTGCTTGTTACACTGTTGGGCGCTCTCAAAGTAAAATGCTTGATCCTATAAGCAAGCTCTTTACTGGTGATAAATTTGGAAAGCGCGTAGTGATTATTGACACTATCCATGAAGATGCAGGACTGGAGTTTTTAGAGTCTCTATTATATCACGAGCTCGGTCATTGCAGTCTAAACTATGAGCACGATGACAATGTAGATTCAGTCATGCATGAATATGGCATTCACAGCTTAAATGTATCGAGGTTTGTCACCCTTCGAAACTTCTTTAAAAAAGTGTCCCTTGACGAGCCGGTCACTATATCACCACAGATTAATGACGAGACACAACTGTCCACCATCTATGAAGTTGACTATGAGGCCTTTGGAGAGAGAAGCTTCTATAGGTTCTTATATGATCCACAAAGCAGAGAGTATCGTAGCCAGACAATATACGAGCAGATTTAGCTCTCCTAGCTATATTTCAACCACACATTTAAAAAAACACTGATGGATTCTTTTTTGCAATCTATACCTTTATGAAAAACAGGCATCGACCTGTAAAACCAAGGAGAGAGTTATGGCAAATAAGAAAAAAGGTTTCGAACAAATGGATGAGAGTAAGCATAAAGATCTGGCAAAAAAGGGCGGAAAGTCCAGCCAAAGAAGTAGTAGTGGTAAGAAGTCCTCCTCATCTCGTTCATCAAATTAGATTTAATGTCCGGCCTGTGGCCGGACTACCTTCCTAATAAAAATTCAATGTAAGGTTTTTGGTGTTGTTTGATCGGGTCAATATCCTTTAAAATTTATGCAAATTTAAAAAGGACACACCCATTATGTTTAAACTTATTTTGGCACTTTCATTTGTTACAAGCGCATTCGCTCAAACACTGCACATTAATGAAGGAGACGTCTTTACTGGGATGGAAACATATAACCATGGTCCAACTGGGAAAGAGTGTAGTGTGAAAATAATTTCAATTACTCCAAATGAGAAAAAAGGTATTCACTGCTCAAATATTAAAGTGGAATTTTCTTTTAAAACTAAGGCAAATAAACTTCCAAAAACAATTCAGACTGTTTATTCAGTGACTTCACAAATCAGTGGTACTGACAGAAGTTGTGCTAGTTTAGTGAATTCAGCAGACGATCAAGACTTGGTATTTGGTCAGAACACTTCAGGTCTCTACAATCGTTTATTCGG
>JAGSHJ010000400.1 GCA_023954595.1 Bacteriovoracaceae bacterium
TGAACAAATGAGTAAAGCTGTTGAGAGCAACACCTCTGAAATCAAAAAGATCGTTAAGGCCATAAAGTCATCCAGACAACAAAGCAATGAGGATTGCAAGAAGGTAGACACTATAGGTGAATCTGATCGATATCCCCTTGCTCAAGGTTCACCACCATCTGTGAAAGTAGATGGTGCGGCATTGTTACTCAAAAAATTGGATGTATTGTGAAGGCGCGTTAAAATAAGTTCTCAAAGAACTTAATTTTTTCTTTGTAAAAACAAAATCTAATGAGTATCTTATGCCCGCAAACATAAGGAAAATTAATGAGACTTATTAGAATTACTTTTGTGTTTACTTGCCTGGCAGCTAACGCGTTTGGCGCCGTTCAATGGGATGAGAACAGAGTTGAACTAAAAAAACTTACTGTTAAAAATCACCGCCCAATCCAAGATTACGGCTACGCTAGAGAAGTCGTAATGCAAAAAATCCATCTTAAAAGCGACAACAGAGGATACTTCATTGAAGATGTCTACTGTCACCAAACTTTTAGACATAATGTTGGCCCTCATAGAATGCCCAATCATACCGACATCAATATTGAGCACACTTGGCCGCAAAGTCGCTTTAACAGAAGTGCTAGCAAGAGAAGCCAAAAAGCAGACATTCTTCACTTATATCCTTCAGAGACGATTTCAAATAGTAGAAGAGGAAGTCATTACTTCTCTGAGGTAGAAAGACCAAGCAGTGTTTCTTATGACTGTGAAGATTCTAAAATTGGAGCAAATCCAGAGACAGGGTACACTGCATTTGAACCACCTGAAGATCACAAAGGAAATGTTGCTAGAGCACTATTTTACTTCTCGATTAGATACGACATCGAAATTCCAGAGCATGAAGAACTATTTTTAAGAGTGTGGAATACAATTGATCCAGTTGATGAGCTTGAGAGAAAAAGAAACGATGTGGCAGAAAGCGAGCAGGGAAATAGAAACCCATTTATCGACAATCCAGACTACGCAAATTTAATCAGAAACTTCTAAGAATATAAATCCTCCTTAATCGGAGGATTTTTTTTGCCTTATAGTAAGATCCATCTCTAGTTTTTAAATATCACCAGATAATTTTCATAACCGCGTTGCTTGAGTTGCTCTTTAGGGATGAACTCTAGGGACGCAGAATTGATGCAATAGCGGAGTCCTGTGGGTTTAGGGCCATCATCAAATACATGGCCTAGGTGGCTATCAGCATTTTTACTTCGAATTTCAGTTCTTTTAACCCAAAGAAGGTTGTCCTCTTTTTCTACAATATTTTCTTTAACAAGTGGTTTAGTAAATGAGGGCCAACCAGTTCCTGACTTGTACTTGTCTGTGGAGCTAAATAGGGGCTCTCCTGATACGATATCCACATATATACCTTGTGCCTTGTTGTCCCAGTATTCGTTTTTAAAGGGCGTCTCTGTTGCGTCCTTTTGCGTGACCTTATACTGCAACTTAGTAAGCTCTTTTAATCTTTTGTCTTTATCAAAACTTGTAGATTGCTCTTGAATGTATTCACGATCATCTCCCCAGACCTTATCTAGGTACTGATCTCTGCCAGAGCGGTAACGGTAGAACTTGTATTTTAGAGTGTTCGTTTTGTAATAGTCTTGGTGATAGTCCTCTGCTGGGTAGAACTCTTTGGCCTTCACTATTGGTGTAACGATAGGAGAGTCATATCTTTCACTCTTTGAGAGTTTCTCTTTTGAAGCGATTGCGGCCTTCTGTTGTTCCTTTGTGTAGTAGAAAATTCCTGTGGTGTATTGATAACCTCGATCCACAAATTGACCTTTGTCATCTGTAGGATTTATTTGTCTCCAAAATACTTCCAAGATTTGATCAATTCCTATTTTATCTGAATCGTATTTTATAAGGACGGCCTCTTTGTGCTTAGTTTTGCCACTACTGACTTTTTCGTAGCTTGGATTTTTTACTTCTCCACCGATGTAACCTGAAACAACACTTTCAACCCCTGGAAGTTTTTCAAAAGGATGTTCCATGCACCAGAAGCACCCACCTGCGAGTGCTATTTTCTCTGTTGCGGCAAATGAGGAAAAGGCCAGTGTAAGAGATATTATTAAAGCGCGCATAATCGCCTCCTAAGCTTAATTATGAGTTAATTATAACGCGCTTTTTATAAAATGTCTTATGCCGCCCAAGGGTCCAGTACGACCTTAAGGCAATTGTCCTGCTTTTTATTAAAGATTTCATAGCCTTTTGGCGCTTCTCTCAAAGGTAGTCTATGTGTGATAATATCATCTAGTTTGACCTTCTTGTTTTTAACCAAATCCATTAGGTGATCGATGTAGTTGTGCACCGTTGCCTGTCCAGTTTTTAGGCTTAATTCCTTATCGAAGATTTGGCCGAAGTGAAAGTTATTGTAGTTACTACCATAGACTCCAACAACAGAAACTATTCCTCCACGTCTCACTGCACTTAAACAGCTATTGAGAGCATTTAAAGAGCCTCGTTCAAATTGAATTATATTTGCTGCTTTTGCAATTACTCCATGATCAGCTTCCATTCCAACTGCATCGATACAAACATCTGCTCCGCGACCTTCAGTTAGTGAGCGAATCACCTCAACTGGGTCTTCATCTTTGGCGTTAATTGTTTCTACATTTGCAGACTTGATCGCTTGATCCAATCGGTAGTTTTGAATGTCAATTCCAATAACTCTTCCTGCACCCTGAAGCCAAGCGGACTTCATGGCCATAATACCAACAGGTCCGGCACCAAAAACAGCTACTGTTTCTCCGCCTTTTAACTCAGACCAATCTACTGCGGACCAGCCTGTGGGAAAAATGTCCGTTAAAAATAATACTTCATCATCTGTTAATTCATCAGGGACTGATCGTGGTCCGTAGTTTGCGTATGGAACTCGCACATATTGTGCCTGCCCACCGCTGTAGCCACCATAGAGATCAGTATAGCCAAAGAGTGCTCCGCCTTTTTCTTTTAATAGTCCACCTTCAGGCCCGTAGTTTTTCTCATTACTATTCTCACACTGAGTTGGTAGCTTATGGTTGCAGAAAAAACAACTCCCGCAAGCAATAGGAAAGGGAACTACTACACGCTCTCCCTTTTTTAATTTTTTAACATCACTTCCTACTTCAACAACTTCGCCCATGAACTCATGACCTAGAATATGGTTTCTGGCCTGAGGAACCATACCATTTAATATGTGCAGATCTGAA
>JAGSHJ010000269.1 GCA_023954595.1 Bacteriovoracaceae bacterium
GCAAGCATTCGTGAAGTTGATGTGGACCTAGAGGTCATCGAGGACTCTCTGTATCGCGTTCGTCCCCCAGTAAGGGCCTGCGCAAAAGGCGACATAAACTATATTCAACTCGCCAATTACACAAATTACGGAGCAGTCCTAATTAATCAATACCTTTTTAATAACCCAGGCCTTCCTGAAGTAGACAAGGCCGCGCTTATTTTTCACGAAGTAATTTACGCTTATCTTCGCGATCGCTACGCCGATACGGATTCTGTTCGGACCAGAGAAATTGTGGGTTACATATTTTCGGATCTAAAGAATGTGGAAGTCTCAGAAAAAATTGAAGAAGCCTTAGGCCATGTAAGGGGCACGGCCTCAGGGATGGAGTTTGTTACAATTCCTGCGGGCTCTTTCATGATGGGATCACCTGGGTATGAGCGGGGAAGGCATTCCGATGAAGAACAACGTCGTGTGAGAATAACCTATGATTACGAGATGATGACCACAGAGGTGACGCAGGCCATGTACTTTGAAGTGATGGGTAAGAATCCATCGCGCTTTAAAGAAAAAGAGCATTGTCCCCAAAGTTTTGAAAGCAGAATAAGTCATACTACAGGAAAATATGAGACGCTTTGTCCAAATAATCCGGTTGAACAAGTTTTATTTAATGATGTTCAAAACTATATTTCACAGCTCAACGCCAAAACGGGTATGAACTATCGTCTTCCAACGGAAGCTGAGTGGGAATATGCTGCCAGAGCTGGAACCCAGACAGCTTACTCGTTTGGTGATAATGCTCTCTTTTTAGGAGAATACGCCATCTATTGGGGAAATTCTGGACAAAGAAGCCACCCAGTTGGTCCGATGCGAAACTACGCTAACAGTCCTAACGGGAATGGGCTGTACGATATGCATGGCAATGTTAGTGAGTACACCCTGGATTGGTACGCCGAGTCTTTAAGCGGTGGTGTCGACCCGGTGGGTCTAAGCTATGGTGCCTACCGTACCCTCCGTGGCGGCAGCTGGGCCCTAGATGCCAGATACCTGCGTTCTGCTGAACGCTGGAAATACACACCGTCCTACGGGAGCACCGCTGTGGGCTTTCGCCTTGTGAGGACATTACACTAAACTCTTTTACCCTCTTACTCTTTTTCGCCCCCAAGGTTAAGTGCAACGAGAACCATGTGGGGCGAGTTTTTTAGATAGAATTAAAGTCTCGAGACATAGAGAAAGAACATTCTAGGGGAGAGGATTTAAAAGTCTAACTCTCTTAGAACTTCTTTCTCAAAATCGTTTGGTTTATACTTTTTGCCTTTTGTACGAAAAATACTATCTAGCGCTTCTTCTACTCTAGCAGGGCTGAACTCTACAAATTTAAGATGCACTTTGTTGTCTTTTTCAATGAAAAAGCTTTGAAGTCTTAGTTTGTCTACTAGGTTTACGACTCTCATTGTAATTGTCATAGTGTCCTCCTGAAACGTTGTTATACGCTCGAGCGCTCAAGAATTGTTTGAAAGGTTTTCTCAAACATGTCCTCGGCGGCTTTGTTTTTTAATAATCTGTTATAAATATGAAATCCAATCATGTTTGAGTAAATCTCATACGCAATATGCTCTGTGTTTAGGCTTGGGCCTAATTGCTTCTCTTCTTGAGCAACCTTTACTGCTCTTTCAAATGTATCAATCATTGTACTTTGATGATTAAGAATGTGATCGCGAACCTTTCCAGGCCTATCGTCAAATTCGACGATTGCTGAAAGAAAAGGACATCCGCCCGGCAGGTATGAGCTAGACCAACTTTTCCAGTTGTCCATCAAGGCCCTAATCCTAGGGATCCCTCGCTCCTTTTCTATCGCTGGCCGTACCACTTTATCGACAAAGCTTTGGGCCGCGTAATCCATAACCATCATTTGTAGTTTTTCTTTAGATTTGAAATGACTGAAAAGACCAGATTTGCTCATTCCTACTGTCTTGGCCAATTCACCAATTGATAAAGACTCAAGACCAAACTTGCTGGTTAGCTCAAATGCACTCTTTAAAATAATATCTTTTGTAGTTAAACCTTTACTCATATGAGTATTTTAGCACGATCGTTCGGTCAGTCAAGAGAAGTGTAGAAAGCACTCACGCAAGGTAAGTGCTTAAATTTATGGGGATTCTTGTTTGAAGTCTTTTGCTCGAATATTAAGTGGGCTACCGTGTGAATTACCCATTTGATCGAAAAGGCCATTTTCTGAATCTTGCTCTGAATCTCCAAAACGATGCCAAATATGCAGAGAGTTCTTTTTAGAGTGATTTCTAAGATTAGTAGAAACTCCATCGTTATACATGCTCAGAACATCATTAGAACCCATAGCTGTAGTCCAAATGGAGACCTCATCGATTAGGCCTGAAAAACCTTTCTTATTACCTGTATAGCTTCCAATTGAGATTGGATGGCTTCCAAGTGAAGATAAATTATCTTCGATCACTTTTACTTTTGCACCATCAACATAGAAAGAGAGATATCTACCGTTAAAAGTAACTGCTACATGATGCCAATTACTATCATGGTAGTGGATAGGGTAGTTGACCTCTTGGAAGTCCTGATTTTCGTCTCTGTAGCCTAGAAACATTTGATCCTTCCTAACACCTACAGTGAGTGCAGAACCAGCGTAAGAACCATGGTGAAGGGTTATTAAGCGTGCCTCGTTTCTGCTCTGACGGGTAAATGTTTTAAACCACAAAGAAAGGGAAAACGGGTCTTGTTTTAGAATGTCGCTTGCACCTTTTAGTGCCACACTTGAGAAGCCACTAAATAAAAGTGACTTCTGGTTGTTGTAAGCAGGTATGTTATTGGTAACAACACCCAAGGTGTGTTCATTTAGATCATACATGCCTCGCTCATCGATTAACTTTACCGCAGCGTTATATCTAGTATCTGGCAGAAGGCCATCGATCCATACAGAACTGTCTTCGGAACTGACAGTTTTTATGAGCTTTAACCTTTCACCATGCTCAGCTGCATAAATTAAATAAGACACTGCTTGATCGTGCTTTTGCCAAGAAATTTGGAATCTATTTCTTTCTACGTTGTCTATTGAATCAATTCCAGCAAACTGGATGCTAGGAGGTTCAGGATAGGGATTTACTGGGCATATCGAAGGTGTTGTAATTTCTTTTAGTCCTTTGTCCTCAACGACATTGTCGTTACAACCAAAAAACATAAACAATACAAATAAACTTGTTAAAAATTTCATTCTTGTCCCTATTTAATTAAGTAAGTTAAGCTTGCTCCAGAGGTGAAGCGGTTGTCGATGGAAGAGTTTTCATACGTTTCATATTGCGTGAAAATCTCTAAGCTTGTATGAGAAGTTAAACGTGTTCCTAGAACAAACTCATTTCTTAAAGCGTCAAGGCTTCCAAGATTTTTAGAGTTCGACTCCACAATACTTCTTTGAAGATTTAATTTTGCAGTTAGCTCCATGAGGTCTTTTATTTTGAATTCTCTGGCGACAAAAGCACCTGCATAAAATGCGTTATCTCTTCTTACTGTTAATTCATCTGCACTCTTTGTAGCTCTAGAGGCCTGCTCAAAAGTTGCTAGTGGACCAAAGGTCCAACGAGAAGTGTTTTGTCTCAAAATTGCTTTTGCTGAAAGCTTGAAGGTTGGGTCGTACGTAGCAACACTATTTAGCGTTGATTGATTTGCTCCATGACCTAAGATAGAAAGCTTCAATTGAGGATTGTAACTATATTGGTTCCACTTTCTCTTATTTTTATCAGTATAAGATAAGGAAACACCGTAGTTTTCATTAGAAGACACAGTTGAATCATCTACATCAAGATCACTTGAGTATAATTCAAAACCTACATTAACTTCCTGATGATCAGAGATTCGGTTTGATAAAAGACCAGAGCGACTTATGGACGACTGTCTGATTGAAATTCTATCTTTAGCTTTCGGAAGGCCAGGTACTATAAGAAGTGTGCCTTTTTCAAGCTTTCTTGCTTGAGACTCACTTAGGCGATTAAGTTTTAGTACTTTCTCTACCCATTCATTTTCACCATACAGAGGGGAGTAGTTATCGTTATAAAGGATGTCTGAAATAGTTTCGCCAACTTCTAAAGGCCTCACTATGTAATTCTGTGCTAAAGACAGTGTGGAAATACCAAGTGCAAACAGCGCTAACTTCATGTAAACGACTCCTTATATAATTTTAGGCATAATCTTACCATGAGCGAGGTCTACTCTGTCATTGCGCGCTTAGTTGAAAACGACTTGTTAGAAAATTACTTTGATTGTTTTTAGGCCCAAGAGCGCGAAAAGCATTCCGGCCACGGGTGAGATTGTAAGATAGAGAACTGACTTTGTGATATTGCCTTCTGCCAAGTCGTTCAAGGCACCTAGGGCATAGCCTGAGAAGGTTGTGAGTCCACCACAAAAGCCAACAAGTAGAATCGTTCCTAGTTGCTGGTCGATTTGTTTCGTTTGAAAAAATTGATAAATAGCTCCAGC
>JAGSHJ010000081.1 GCA_023954595.1 Bacteriovoracaceae bacterium
CATATCGCTCATTTTTTCGATACCACTCGAGCATTAGAAACTGTGAACGGTGAATAGGTGAGCTCGGCTCGTCGCGGAAGCAATATGAAATATTAAATATATTATCCAATTGCTCCTCTTCTAAAGAAAGAAGCTCCTTCATATGAAATTCAGGGGACGTGTGTAGATACTGGTTAGTACTTTTGCCTTTATACTTTGAAAAGACTTCGAAAGGGTGAATGTGAGTTTCCATTCCTGGGTTTTCAACCATAGGTGGAGTCATGACATCAACAAAGCCCATTTCGGTGAAGTAATTTCTAATGGCCTGAATAAGAGCAAATTGATATTTTAGTCGCATAAATGAAATCTCTTTTTAGTTTAAACCTTCCAAAAGACCTAATTCCTAGCGCAAAATCCAAAGACATACCAGTTAAGGATTGGGCGGGTGCTGTTGTCTTCCTCTTTGTCAGAGGGAATTTACTTCTTATTAAAAGGAGTGAAGACATGCCTAGTCATAGTGGCCAGATAGCATTTGTAGGTGGGCATAAAAATTCAAATGAGACACCCACACAAACTGCTGCCCGTGAATTTGAAGAAGAAACAGGCCTTAGTTCATCCATTCTAGACTTTGTAGGGATTTTGGAGCCTGTTAAAACGGCAAGTAGGTCTTTGATCATACCTTGTGTCTATCAAGTGGATATGGATCCTGAGGCGTTTATTAAGAGGCTTAAATCAAATGGAGAGTGGTCTGAGGCCATACTTGTGCCTTTTAAAGATATTATCCAGTATGATCGATGGACGTTTGCAAAAAGTATAAGAATTGGTGAGAAGAATCTAATCATGTTCTATCCAATTATGCGCAATTCCTATATTTCGAGCACTGGATCAGCGGTGAAAGATCATCTACTCTGGGGGGCAACTGCTAAAATGATTTGGAATTTCTTCAAATTTTATGATCTAAATGTTAAATCTGACTCAACCAAAGGTGAATCATGAATGAATTAAATGAATATATTGGACTTGCAGGGCTAATCCTTACAGTTGGAGGCTCTTTTTATTTCTTGTTCTTTTCAAAGGCCAGCTCACATCAGTTAGTTGAACCACCAAAGAAAGAAGGAAAAGAAGATAAAGAAGATAAAGTTGTTCCTGCCGTTAAAGAGGAAAAAGTTCTCGAAGAAAAGCCCAAGGTTGAGGAAAAAAGCTGGACCCAGCGTCTTACAGCAGGTCTTTCTAAGACAAGAAGTGAAGTTTGGGGAAAAGTAACAGGTCTACTTGGTAAAAGTAATCTAACTACTGAAGAGTTTGAGCAAATTGAAGAGATTCTTTACTCAAGTGATCTCGCTCCGGCGATGATTTCTGAGCTCTTAGAGCGCCTAGAGAAAGAATATAATAGAGAAGGGGATGATAAAGACTACCTATCTCTAATTAAGGGCTTTTTAGCAGAAAAGATGAATGCTGCTCAGGCAAAAACATCTGATGAACTATATAACTTCACTGAGAGCACTGGAGCGCCAAAGGTAATTATGGTTGTTGGAGTTAATGGAGCTGGGAAAACTACAACTATTGGAAAATTGGCCACAAAGCTCAAGCGCCAGGGTGCTAAAGTCATGGTGGGTGCCTGTGATACATTTAGAGCAGCAGCAGTTGAGCAATTAGAAGTTTGGTGTCAAAGGGCAGGGGTTGATATCGTTAAGGCCCAAGAAGGTGCAAATCCAAGTGGTGTGGCCTATGAGACTGTAGAGAAAGCAGTTAAAGAAAAAGCCGATTACTGTATAATTGACACTGCTGGTCGACTGCATACTGCAGCAAATTTGATGGAAGAGCTGGCCAAGACGAAAAGAGTAATGGGTAAGGTTATGCCTGACGCACCTCATGAAGTTTTATTGGTCGTTGATGCCATCACTGGCCAAAATGCATTGAGACAAGCACAAGAATTCCATAAGTCATTAAACCTGACGGGCTTAATTTTTACTAAATGCGATGGATCATCCAAGGCCGGAAGTGCTGTAAGTATTGTTAACGCACTTGATGTTCCAGTTACTTATATCGGTGTTGGTGAAAATGTAGAGGATTTAGACCGTTTTGAGATGAACGCTTATTTAGACGCACTGCTAGGTCTTAATAATTCCGAACAGGTGCAAATCTGACCGATGTCAAAGAAATTGACTTGTTTTGCCACATTCATTAATCTGAGTGTATGACCGCTAATAATGAAGGTTTAGAATTTAATATATTGGGATGCCAAATTCGCATCAAGCAAGATGAAGCTCGCGATGAGCAAGCAAAACAAGCTGTAGATATAGTAAATCAAGAAATTGAATCACTACGAAAGTTAAATCCTAATTTAAAGGATTTAGACTGTGCTGTTTTGGCCGCTTTAAAGCTGGCTTCAGGTAAAATTGATGTTGAAAAAGAGTATAAAGAAACAACGCTTGCCCTCAAAGCAGGGATTAACGACGCGCTTGATTTTATAGAAGAAGTTTCTCCTGGAACCATGCAGGCCAGAAGTTAAGTCGCGTGGATAAACACGAGTTAAGACAACTTGGAAGGCGTATAGTACTGGAGCTAGAACCGGGGCAGAAGCTCGAGATATCTAGAAAACTGTCCGAAAACTTAAAAGTATTTCTAACATCCCTAAATTCCAAAACTGACATTATTACTAATAACTTATTAGGAGGGTTTCTACCTCTTAGTGACGAGTTAGACTGGCAATTACTGTTGAAAGACACCAGCTGGCAGCCATGTATCCCATCTCTTGATGATAACGGAAGCATGGAATTTTATAAAATTAGCTGGAAGCTCCTTTCAAAAGCTTTTGCTCAAGTGAAGTGGGCCGGAAAATTTCCAATGGTTAAACCAGAGGTGATTATCGTGCCTGGCCTTATGTTTGATAAACAAGGCGGCCGACTTGGAAGAGGTATGGGCTGTTTTGATAAGTACCTTGCACTAAATAAGGCACTTAAAATAGGAGTTTGCTCGGAAGAGCAAATTACAGAGAAACTAACATTGGAGAGTCACGACGTTTTAATGGACGTGGTGATTACCGACCAAAATATATATAGAAGGGGTTTATAGATGAATACCGAGACAATTCTTGCAAGTGCCCTTTCCTTAATTGTAGGTGGAGTCATTGCTTATATAGTAGCAATGGGCAAAGTTAAAAACCTACAAGCGGAAAGTGAGAGAGAAGCTGAAGAGATAGTTAAGAAGGCCAAAGATCGTTCGCATGAGATCAAAAGAGATGCGAAAAGAGAGGCAAAAGAGATCGTTAATGAAGAGAGAGCGGCTCTAGATAAAGAATATCAAAAGCGTACTCAGTCTCTTCAAGATCAAGAAAGAGGTCTTACTAAGAAAGAAGTTGCCTTGGATCAAAAGATTGAGGCCAAAGACCGCGAGATGGATCAACTAAAAGACAAAGAGCGCGAGTTAGAAAAAGAAAAGCACTCTGCCATTGCTGAGAGAGAGAGATTAAAACTTAAGCAGGAAGAGATTTCTGAAAAGCTTGAGAAAGTCGCAGCAATGACTAAAGAGGAAGCTAAAGAGCAGCTGATTTCAGTAATGGAAGAAGAAGCAAAAGTTGATGCTGCCAAGAGAATAAGAATTGTAGAAGACGAAGCGAATGAAGAGTCTGAGAAGAGAGCAAAAAGAATTCTTGGAATTGCTCTACAAAGATTTGCTGGTGAGTATGTTGCTGAGCAAACAATTACTTCTGTTGAACTTCCAGGAGACGAAATTAAAGGTCGTCTAATTGGTAGAGAAGGAAGAAACATCCGTGCATTCGAGCAAATTTGTGGTGTTGACCTGATCATTGATGACACTCCAGGAATGGTTGTTATCTCTTCTTTCAACGTTGTTAGAAAGCAAGTTGCTAAGATGACGATTGAAAAACTAATAGCCGATGGAAGAATCCATCCTGCAAAAATTGAAGAATTTCATGACAAATCTAAGCATGAAATGGAAATGCGCCTAAGAGAGCTTGGTGAGAAAGCACAAATGGAGATCGGAATACATGGTCTTCACCCTGAAGTATTAAAGATGCTAGGTGCTCTAAACTACAGAACATCTTATATGCAGAACCAGTACCAGCATTCACTAGAAGTTGGTTTCCTATGTGGAGCAATGGCCGCAGAACTTGGAATGAATGTTAAACAAGCTCGCAGGGCCGGTTTATTACACGATATCGGTAAGGCAATCGATGCTTCTGCTGAGGGCTCTCACGCAGTAGTAGGTGCTGACTTTATCAAGAAGTATGGTGAAGATCCGGATATCGTTCACGCTGTAAGAGCACACCATGAGGACGTTAAACCTGAGACAGTTTTAGCTCACCTTGTAATGGCCGCCGATGCCTTATCTGGTGCAAGACCTGGTGTTAGAAAGTTCTTGAAAGAGTCTTACGTTTCAAGAGTTACTGATATTGAGAATATCGCTAATAGCTTTGAAGGCGTAAATAGAAGTTATGCAATTTCAGCTGGTAGAGAAATCAGAGTACTAGTTGAAAATGATAAAGTTGATGATGATGCAACAATTATGTTGTCCAGAGACATTGCCAAGAAAATTGAAGAGGAAATGTCTTATCCAGGGACAATTAAAGTATCTGTTATCAGAGAGACTAGAGCTGTTGGTATAGCGAAGTAAGGCGAATTGATTGGAACCTAAAGTTGCTATAGTTACCGGCTCATCGTCGGGTTTGGGAGAGGCCATTTGTAGGTCTCTCTTAAATAAAGATTATCTTGTATTTGGCGGAAGCAGATCTGAGTCCGCCATTCTTCACAACAATTTTATAGACCTTGAACTTGATGTTAGGAGTGAGGCCTCAGTAAAATCATTTTACAATGAGGTTTCAAAAGAAACAGAAGTTGTAGATGTGTTTGTCAATAACGCTGGCATCTGCGAGATGACTTCATTGGATGAAACAAGTTCAAAGGACTTTGCCAACCACTTCGCTACAAATGTGCTTGGATCCTTTCATATGTTTAAAGGTTTTGAGCCTTTTATTATTGAAGACGAAACCTTCATTTTAAATATTCTCTCTACTGCTTCATTAGAGGCCTATCCTGGAACAAGTTCGTACACCACGAATGAAAGCGCTAAGAAGTCATTGGTGGATGTAATTGAGAAGGAGTGGTCACGATTCCATTTGAGATTTACAAATTTAATCCTTGGTGCTGTTAACACTCCAATTTGGAGTGACTATGAAGACGTAGACTTTGAGCAAATGCTTTCAATTCCTCAGGTGATGGAAGCAGTTAACTTTCTTCTGACAAGTTCACCGGAGTCAAAGGTTGCTCAACTTGTGCTTCAGTCTAGAAAAAGCTTTATAAAGTAATTATTGCCAATTACCTGAGGCAATAGATCTTAAGAAGTATCATTTCACATTCCTTTAATTCCAGGTGTTTAAGCTTTCTTTAACACTTAATTCCGTTGAATATACTTTTGTTACCGTAAACTTAAATAAGATTATAACGATAAGGTTATTGAGGGAGATTGACCTAATGTCTTATTTAAAGCTTTTATTTATCTTTAACTTTGTAATTCAGGCGTCATACGCTGAAACGAACCAAGTTGGAGGCCAGGGGATACTTAGTGATTTATTCCCAGG
The DNA here is from genome assembly GCA_023954595.1 of Bacteriovoracaceae bacterium. Classification (GTDB taxonomy): domain Bacteria; phylum Bdellovibrionota; class Bacteriovoracia; order Bacteriovoracales; family Bacteriovoracaceae; genus UBA845. The sequence goes on from JAGSHJ010000081.1 coordinate 5,579, forward strand.
TAATAAAAATAATAATAAGCAAAACTCCCTAATTGCTCCTAACTTTGATGCTTCAAAAGTATTAGAAGACAAATCTTATGATTCGGAAAAAGTTAAAACATTTGGTAGTGCTCCGCTGCAGATGCCGTTAGGGTTTGAAGCTGCAGAGATGGCCTTACATGCTAACCGCGTAGAAAGCTTCTTCAGTGAAAAGACTAATAAATTAGTTGGTGGGGGTAGGTCAGAGGATTACGTTAAATCTTATTGTGAAGACTTCTTGTCCTTAATGACTAGAGATCCTTTACAGACTTATCATCAAATTTTAGCTTCAGACGCCAGGGCACTTGAAAGTAAAAAGAATGATAAAGGATTCAATGAATTTGTAGGACAGTATAAATACCTTAACCATATCTCAAAATCCATGGTGGAAGAGTTCAGCTCAAGTGACTGTAATGCAAAACCTGAGGTATGCCTTAGTGACTTAGGCACAGATACCAATAAACAATCCAAACTTCTAGATACTTGTAATAACAACCTAAAGGTTAACCTTCTAAGTGAGGAAGAAGACCTCTCCTTAGTGGCCAAAGAGGCGTTTGGTGTATCAGAGACCGAAGCATTGTTGGAAGAGCTTAAGCGTGAAAACAGATTTGTTGGAAGTAATAGAAATAAGGTTTGTGCAAGTGAACAAAGTTGTCTTTTTAACCAATCTGAAGGCTACCACACATCATGTGACACATTTAATTGTTCAATGGTGGGTTCTGAATTTAGTAAGGATTCTATAAACCAAGTTGGTTCCATTTTTCTTTTAAATAATGGAAGCTTTAATTTAACTGGAAGTGAAGATTTTTGTAGTAGCTGTTTTAAGAAGGCTGCAAAACAACTGAATCCGAATTCTGATTTTAATCCAGAGTTGGTAGAGAAAACTTTTGAGAATAAGATTGCAGGTAAGAAAGGTGCTAAGAAGCTTCTTTCTTTAGCAGAAATTATAGAAACAGCACATGACACTAACGTTCTTCAAAACCGCCAGCAAGGAAGATATGGTTGTGAAGCTGAGTTAGGTGCAATGTTGAAGAATAAGTGTGGAAGTGCTGTAGCGGATAGAAACTTCGACATCAGACTTAAAGAAGCGAAAGATTTCTTAAAGATCGACCCAAGTGATGCCGGCCAATTTATTAAAAATCTAAGTGAGTTAACTCTTCCAGCTCCTGAGGCAAACGCTTGTCAAAGGAGCAACTATGCAATCTATAAAAGAAATCAGTGGATAGGGCCTACTAATGTTCCTGCTAGAGAGGGATTTAAAAGTATCTTAAGGGAGTTAGATAAACGACCTGGACTTCAAGCGTTGGTTGAAAAAAATTGTGATGAAAACTCTGGAGATAAAGAGAGCTTTGTAAAGGCCTACTCTGAAGCACTTTCAAAAGATATTATGAGGGAGCTTTCTCAGGCTCTGACTCCTGAGGTAATAAGCTCTAATGGTCTCCAAAGCGCAATCTGTTCAAGTGAAGATGAATTTTTAGTGATTATGGGTTGTAATGATTCAAGTAAGGTCAGCAATAAGAATGCGAATAGTTACTTTAGTACATTTCATGGCTCTTACAATAGTGTTCTTGGAGTTTTAAAGGATCACTATAGAAGTAGTGGTGACGGTGGCCAAGAACGACTAGCAAAGATTACGGATACAATTGAAAGAATGGTTCAAAGACAGATCCAAATTACAATGGAGTTAGCAGGAAACTATGATCCATTCGTTAAAATAAACATGGAAAGTTGGGACAACTTTTGTCAGATGAATGATGAAATGAATAAAAATAAAAAGTCTAGTCTGGCTGATTATATCGATTCAAACCCTGGACAAGAGCAAGTGGAAAACTACAGAAGTTCTCAATGTTCAAAAATTGTTTCTCAGGCAAAGGATGATTTTTGCGGGGAAGTTAACTTTGAAGCTGGTGAGGATTCACCACTTCCATTTTCAAAAGAAGATATCTCTGAAGTAACGGCTGAACTTGTTGAGGACTTTGACTACAAACCAATTGAAGTTAACAGTATAAAGTGTAAGCTAAAAAGTTTAGAAGCAAATGGCAAAGGCCGCTTTAACAGATCAAATGTATCATCATTCGATCCTAAGTTTTCAATCGGATCTTCGGATTTAGAAAGAGCATATGCATTAGACTATAGTGTTGGTGAGAATGGGCAGTCTGATATGCCTTTGGATTTTAATCGATTTAAAAAATTTAATAACTGCAGCGGAAACTTTGCTGAAGCTCAGAAATCTCTATACGAGGCAAGAAGTTACAGTAAACCTTTTTATACGAATATTAAGTCTACTGAGGTTGTAAGGCTTGTTGAAAAATTAAGTAGTGAAGCTGAAAGAAGAAATCAGTCAGCGGATAATCGCTTGAACAGAATGGGAATTTTTACTGGGACAGAGGATCTTTCTCAGGAGGTCTTCTCAGCAACATCATCTCGTGGCTCGGACCTTCTTGGCTCTCTTGAGAAAGGGCGTGTAGTTGCATCTGCTAAACAGAGTGAGGATCGTCTCTCTAATAATGTATCTGACACACCCTCTGTAGCATTTGCAAAGAGAACGTTCACGGATACTGCCAGTAGTGAGGCACAACCGATGGAGACTGAGCAAAGTTACGATGGCCTTTTTGATTATATGGAAAAACCATCTAATGGTTTTCAAGTAAACGTAGATGATTCTGGAAACTTCCAGGCTGTAAATCGAGCACCTGCATCTGAAGTTTTAAAGCCTGTGTGTGATGATAAATGTCTCCAAGAAATTCTTAATCGTAAGCCTAATGGCTACTCGGATGATGAACAAGAAGAAATTGCATCTCAAATTGGTATGAATAGCCCTGAAAACTCAACTGAGCAGATGAAGCGCATGCTGGAAGATGTTCTGGATGGAAAACTTCAAAAGGATGAACTTGAGCAGCTGCGTGAAGAAAATGAAAAACTTCGAAGTGAGATGGCAAGTATACGAGAGAGTATTGAGCAAAAGGATAAGCCAACAAAGGTTATAGACAGCAATGGGGATGATCGTTCACAAAATATCCTCTCTCCTGAAACAAACTCTGCCCTTGTGTTTAATCCTAGAAATACTCAGGTTAATGAATTTAAGACAAGAACTCATTATGAAGACAAGAAAGAGCAATTCGCTCCTGACTATCAGGAAAGCTCATCACCAGAAAGGGTGTCTTTAGGTGACTATAGTGCGCGAAGAAGAGATGCCGCAAAGGTTCCTTTAGAACAAGTAAAACAATACAATGCGGATATCGATCAATCATTTTTGAGAACTCACACCAATTCTCCTGTGGATGAGAACTTTGTAAGAAGTTACGTAAGTCATGTTAGTAAAGAAGCTGGCAGTATTGAGCACCTGATTGTTTTTGAAAATGGAGTTCCAGCGAAAATTAGAGTTCCAGATCCTAAGAAACCTGGAAGTTATGTAGAGCACCCAATCGCTGAAGGTATGGTTGATGAAATTCTTGGTCAGGTTGAAAAACAAGAGGTTCAATCTTATGCCGTATATAATATGGTGAATTTTGGCGAAAGCTTGCAAGACTTTATGAGTAATCTCAATAGTGAGGCATCGAGCATTACATCGCTAGAAGCACTTAATAATCAGTTGAAAGGCCTAAATAACCTTGATTAAGAAATATGCTTAATTAATTTTTAGCGTATTTCTTAGTTATTCTTAATTTTCCCTAAATTAAATCTGATCCAATTCGATAAGTATTCCGTAGGAGATATTACTATGAGGTTATCGTTTTGGTTATTGTTGTTTATGTTCAGTTCATCTCATGCACAAGTTTCCAAGTTGATAGGAAAGGAAAATCAACTTTTTAACCTTGGTACTGGTAGTGAAAAATTAATATTTGACGCAAACACAGCAAGCTCTCCTAATTTACAGATTACTATTGAGACATCATCAGCAAGAAAGTATTTTGTTCAAACACTTAATTCCCATACATTAAACCTAGATGTTACAAGTCTTTATGAAACCGATAAGGCCACAAATCAAAACCAGATTACCAATGATGGAGAAAAGCTTCGTACTACCCTTTGTTCCTCTTTGGAGGGCATGTTATCAAATGGTGAGGGAGCCTCTGCATTTGGATTGAAGTCTTCTGTGACGGGCCTGTCCAATTATATAAACCTAAATTTGGGTGAAGGAATTAGCACTTCCCTTCTGCTTCCACAAGTTGTTAAAGTCGCTCAACGTGTAGAAAACGAGTATCGAAATAAGCATTGTGCTAATCAACCGATTAATTGTTTTAGGGATGACGGCCTAGACGGTAGACCTATTGATTCTGGATACTTTAGAGATCTATGCGAGGACGCTTTTACATATCAATTTGAACCTAGCGGGCAACCAATTGATACGATCATTAGTGCTAATAATCTAAAGAGTATTGAGA
>JAGSHJ010000437.1 GCA_023954595.1 Bacteriovoracaceae bacterium
CAGGGCGATGGTTAAAAACATAAAAGCAGGTCGAATTGTTCAAGGTGCCTCAACGATCACGCAGCAAGTTGCAAAGTCACTTTTGCTGTCGAGTGAGAGAACATTTACAAGAAAAATAAAAGATCTTTTACTGGCCAAAAAAATCGAAGACAAATTCACTAAAGAAGAGATTTTGTTTCTTTATCTAAACCAAGTTTACCTCGGTGGTGGCTATTATGGTGTGAAAGCTGCTTTTAGAGGCTATTTTGATAAAGAGCTTTCTGAGGCAACCGTCGCAGAGGCAGCACTTGTTGCAGGTCTTTTAGTTGCTCCTGGAAAGTATTCTCCATACGTTAATCCACAATATGCAAAAACCCGTCAGAAATATGTTTTAAAGAGAATGTTTGATACGGGAAAAATTTCACAAGTTGAATATTCAGATGCACTAAATGAAAACATCCGTATGAAGTCAAGAGAGCCCAACCTTATGAAAGCAGGTTACTTTACTGACTGGATTAGACAGCGCTTGATAGAAGAGTATGGCGAAGAAGAGTTTTTAACTAACGGCTATGAAGTTGTTACAACTATCGATTGGTCACTACAGAAAAAAGCTGAAGACGAAGTCTTAGATGGCGTAAAAGATATTGATAAAAGGCAGGGCTTTAAAGGGCCACTTGAGAAGTGGGAAGACGAGAAAGTCCTAATAGAAAATTTAGTTAGGCAGAGAAAAGAAATCTATGATGAGGCCTCTTATCACTTTACCTTTTACTCCGATGGAACAACCAAGCCTGAGCATGAGTACACTGAGGGTGAAATAGAAGGGATTTTAGAGTACGAGAAAGAAGAATTTAATACCTCAAAAGCTAAGTGGAAAAACTATCTGGAGATTGGATTAAACACTGAAGATCCATTCAATAAATTCATAAATGTTGGAAAGCTCTACAAGGCAGTCGTTACAAGAGTTAGTAATAGCCAAAGAATGATCTATGTAAATATTGCGGGTGTTAAAGGGATGATTCCTTATGAGCATTTTCGTTGGGCACATGAAAGAAATATAACAGAGGACAGACACTACTGGTCTTATGTTACAAGGCCAGAGAGCATTCTGTCTAAAGGTGACGTTGTACTCGTTAAGGTTCTTGGAAAGCCAAGGTCTATGTGGAACTACTTACACGCGGACTTCAAGAAAAGACTTAAAGACAAAGAAACAATTAACACGTTTAAAAAACAACAATTTTTTCTAATGGCACTTGATCAGGACCCTGATGCTCAAGGTGCATTGCTTGCGATTTCACCACACACAGGTGAGATCCTTTCAATGGTGGGCGGAAGTGACTTTTCTAAATCACAATTTAATAGGGCGGTGCAATCCAATAGACAGCCTGGATCAGCGTTTAAGCCACTAATCTACGCCGTTGGTCTGGAGAATGGGTATACTCCTAGCTCTATGTTACTCGATTCTCCGCAGGCCCTGGGCGGAGCAGACGCTAGTTTGAGTTGGAAGCCTCGAAATTATGATGGCCGTTTCAAAGGTGAGATGTCATTTCGTAAGGCCTTGGAAACGAGTAGGAACATCCCAACAATTCGACTAACTCAAGATGTTGGTGTTGATAAAATTATAAACTTTGTTGAAAGAATTAAAGTAGATGCTGATCTACCAAAAGATCTGAGTGTTTCGCTTGGCTCTTTTGGCATCAATCTTTTGGATTTAGTTAAGACTTTCGCTATCTTTCCAAATGGCGGTAAGAAAGTGAAGTTGCGATCGGTGATCTCCGTAAAGGATCGGTTCGGAAATCCTGTGGATTTTGAAAAAGAAGATAAGATAGCTGAAGTTATTAAAGAAGCCGAACTTGCTGAGGCCGATCAGGCAGAACTTAGTAAGGCGCCGGACTCTGTCTCAAGTGAAGAATCTAGTGAGCTTGCAGAGAACAAAGAAGCTAAAGAGCCAATAAATCCATTTTTGGCATCACTTGATGAAGACCAAGTTTATGACAAAAGATTGGCCTACCTTATGACAAATCTTCTAAAGGGTGCTGTAGAGAATGGAACTGGAAGAAGAGCAAGTAATATCAGCTCTTATATTGGTGGTAAGACAGGAACTACAAACAATTATGTAGACGCTTGGTTTTTAGGCTTCTCCTCTAAGATTGTGACAGGTGTATGGACCGGGTTTGATGATAACCAGACTCTAGGCTGGGGAGAAACAGGGGCCAAGTCAGCATTGCCAATTTGGAAGAATTATATGGAATTGGGGATTAAAAAATATGGCGAGCATGACTTTCCAATCCCGTCAGGAATTGTAAATGTGGCCATTGATCCAGAAACAGGAAAGTTAGCAAAATCAAATACTTCTAACTCTTTTATGGAGGCTTTTGTTGAAGGGACTGAACCTGGAAGTGAAAGTGAAAAGTTTGAAAAACCATCTGAAGATTTCTCAGACTCCTTTCTAGAGGATGAAGAATACTACATTTCTCAATAAAAAAATCATAATTAAAAATCCTCGCCAATTGTCCGATAAGTTGGCGAGGGTAATCTATGGAAGGTACTAGAAATTTTAACGACTACGTGAAAAGCATTTGGGTTTTCCCTGTATTGTCTGGCATTTTTCATGTTGTATTCCTATGCTCTCAAATCGACGCCTTAAAGTTCGACGTTGCCCAAAGTGAACCTAAAGAAAATAGAATCCTTATCAAACTCACTTCCAAAGATAGTAAAAAACAACAGGTGGTTCAGACAATTAAAAGCCTGGAAAACCTTGCACCTAAAGAAGATAGCTTTTTGGGTAAGACAAATAACACCTTTAGCAGGCAGACTAAAGCAAAGGAAACTGGAAGCTTTAAGCCCGCAGGCCTAGGCCATAAGTCTGGTGTGAAACAAACTGTGAAAAACTCACAGGAA
>JAGSHJ010000377.1 GCA_023954595.1 Bacteriovoracaceae bacterium
AAAGAAGAAATTAAAAAGCTTGCTCTTCAGGCCCCTCAGGCCCAAAAGTTTAGCGGTGTAGCAAACCTAATTGTTGATAAGTCTCTTAAGTACTCTTACTTGAAAAAAGTAATGTATACGAGTGCGGAAGCGGGATTTAAGGAATTTAAGTTTGTAGTTATGGGGCAGGAGTAATTCAGCCCCAACTCCACCAAAACATCGCAACCTTCGCACAGATAATTGTCATTATAACAAATGTATAAAACACTATAAGTTTTTGCATAGATCCTTCCACTCTACCCCAGACCTTAAACGATAGCACTGCCATCTCAACACAACAAGACGACAACTTGGCACCAGGACACCCTAAAGGTGTAAGAAGGCACGTGAATTCACGGCTTTGTAATTGTTATTTTCTGACTTGAAAATGAAGAGGAAACTTAACGCTTTGTGAAGATTCAAATTGCAACTTTGAATAGTTCATTTTCCAAAGTTCTTGCTCAAGACACCACTTTAGATCGTTAGACAAAGCTTTACTCTCGTTAGAGCTTACTCTCGCCTTAACGACCTTCCCCACAGGGTGGATAATTAAATGAGAGCAGACTTTCACACTAAGCTCATCTAATTTATTAAGTCTTAGGTAGTTTGAAAAACATCCGGAGAATTTTGAAGACATGGCCTTAGTTGCAAGTTCAATATGAGAAGCTTCAATTGAGTCGGCCTTGCAACTAGAGTCAATGCTTGCACTAACTCGTTGGCCATTTTTAGCACAACCACCTAGAGAGATGATTGTGCCCAAGATAATTATTGATCTAAGCACTTACAGCCTTTTCGGATAGAAGTTAAATGGTTGTTTTACTTCTACTGTTCCGCCACCAAGTGGAGATGGGAATTGAATCCCGCGAAGAACGTTAACCACACATCTTTTTACATTTGATGGCAGCTGAGTTCTGTTGCTCACCCCTGCTCTACTTACATGGCCAGATGCACCAATTGTAAACTGAAGCCCAATGGTCCCAGACAGCGTTTTTCTATTTCCGCGATCCAACTCTTTTTGATAACAGTATCTAAATTGTGGAATGTGCTCACGAAGAATTCTTCTAATAACATCAGGATCCATTGAACCAAGAACCACAGTCTCTGATGGGATTCCCGCTGTATAGATACCTTTTTTAGCAGATAAGCCTTCAGCACCCTTTGACTGTGCAAGCTTACCGGCAGCAGCCCCTGTAAGGCTTCCAATCTCAGTTCCAACATCTGCTTTTCTAAGGTTAGAGGCAACGCCTCCACCTACGGTAGCTCCACCTAGGTTATTTGAGCTTTTAGAGGCCGCAACCTTTGCGCCTTTTAAAGAACCACCCTTGGCCATAAGGCTAGAGATTGAACTTTTAAAGTCTGCAGACTTATATACGTCAACGGTACCAACAGTTTTTCTTCTAACCACACTCTTCGCACTAGATGCACTTTTGGCACTTGCTGCCGAAGCTGCTGACTTGGCAACTGTAGCGCTCTTTTTAGGACGAGGCTTTCTCACCTTTTTAACGATCTGCTTTTTAGGTGCCTTTTTACTGCCAGGATCTTTCTTAGCGACTTTCTTGGTCTCAGGCTTTTTCTGTGGCTGTGCAGGCTTTTTAGGCTTGCTCTTCTTCACGACAGTCTTCTTAGGGGTCTTCTGTTTTTTAGGCGGAGCTTTCTTTGTCTTCTCCACGGTTTTGTTTTTGGTAATGACAAGTGGTTGCTTGTAGAGAATTGTTGCAATTCTCTCTGGATCTTTTTCCTTTTTCATCTCTTCATCTACATCGTAGAAGAAGGCCAGACCGATCAAAGGCAATAGTAAGATCAATAGTGTTAGAGCAAAATATTTTTTGACTGCGTTATCTCTGCCAAAAAGAGGTGCTGGTTTAACCTTAGGCGGAGATGAAACCTTTCTGGCGTAAATCTCCAGGTCACCATTAACAAGTCTTACGATGTCGTCATTTGCAACATTGACTCTATCCTGTGCCTTATTCATTCCTTTGTCTGTTAAATGAAAAGTTTCATAGCCAGGAAGTGTACTTATGACACAGTTTCCATTGCTGATTTCAACAAATGGCATCTTCTCTGTCTTACCAAGGTATGCGAACTCAATCTCACCACCTTTTGGATTAGAGCCTACGATGCTGTAGACACCATTTTTTTCAGGTAAATAGTCCACAGAGTAAACCTTATCCTTAAAAAGAATGATGATTTCCACGGCCTGTTTACTATGGTCATACTTAAAGATGGGATAGAGATCCGCTTCATCTTCAAAAATGTATTCACTATAATCAGCTTTAGGATCAGAAGATAGAGGATAGACAATATAAGGGCCTTCTTCTTCGACAACAGGTGCTTTTGGCAACTCAGATGGTGGAGCGGGAAGAGGCTCTTCACTTTTATGCACACTCGCAACACCCTGCTTAGGCTCTAATAAATCAAGAACTGGGGGTAGATCAGTAGCACTAACATATTCTTTAAATTTGAATGTTATATTTCCAAAAGAGACTTCATCGCCGACTTTAATATCTACGGCAACAACCTTCTCACCGTTAACGAAAACCCCATTTTTAGAGTTCATGTCATAAATCTTGCAACCCTTGGATGTAATTTCAATAACTGCATGTACAGCTGAAACAACACCAGAAGGAATGACAAAGTCACAACTCTCAGTTCGCCCAACCAATATTCGGCCTTTATTGAAAACATTCCCTTTTACATTGGGAACATTGCCAATGGGCAACATTTGAAATAATCGTTCTTTATTTGCTTTTAAAGTTTCCAACTTTGTTCCTTTGTTATCGAACAGAGTCCAGTGCTCTTTTCATCTCATTATTAAAGTTTTGTCTTTCAGGAATTTTATTTCTAAACTTCTTTCTAAATCTGGGAGAAATCGACAAATCCCCAGGGGAAGAAGTATCACCGGCCACATCGAGTGCTTCAAAGTCAAAGACTTCATGCTTTTTATACTCGTAGCGAACCTTACGCTTTTGTGCTTGGGCCCCAAATGCCAACATTAAAGCTGTAATTAAAAAGTACTTCATAGTCCCACCTTCTTACGGCCTTCTTCATAGTATGATTTAAAAGCACCAAGTTTGTCCTTGTCGATGTCATCAAGGATGTCTTTGGCCATTTCTTTTTTTCCATTTTTATAAAACGCCAATGCAGCATTAATACCGATATATGGACGTTCGTAATAATCGGCATCAATTTTCTCAAAGTATCTAAGTGCTTTATTATAATCCCCACCCATAAGGTATGCACTGCCAAGTCCTGCCAGGACATCAACATCCTTACTGTCCTCTAATACTTTAAACTGCTTGATCGCATCGTTATACAACCCATAGTCCAGATAGAGCTGGGCCAAATTAAAGCGTGGAGTTTTGGAAAAGTTGGCACTTTTTACGGCCTTTGAAAAAGCAAC
>JAGSHJ010000100.1 GCA_023954595.1 Bacteriovoracaceae bacterium
ACAAGCGATTAATGTGACAACCAAAACAAATGTCCAGTTGACCAAGAAAAATAACATTACAGTTAGGATGGCCGCGGCAAACCAATAGACTACCGCGCCCAAATTATCTTGAGATATATACTGATCAATTAAATCTTTACCGGCAGTGGTTGCGCTCTCATATATCCACGATCCCAAAAAGTAATATAGGGCGATACCTATTAGTACAGGAATAAGTGCCATCACAAAGTTAACCTTGTCTTTGGTTATATTTTTAAATGATGGCCTAATAGATAAGAGAGCGTTTTTAATCAACCTAGAATCCCCCTAAAATGGAAAGCCCGCTGTCTACGTAGAGAACTTGTCCAGTAACACCTTTGCTTAGATCACTTGCAAGATATACTGCATTTCCACCAACATCTTCTTGAGTAACGTTTCTTTTAAGTGGAGCTTTCTCTTCAACTTGAGATAAAAGAGTTCTAAACCCAGAGATACCAGAAGCAGCAAGAGTTTTAATAGGTCCCGCACTTACGCAGTTAACTCTAATCCCCTTCTGTCCTAGATCTTCTGCAAGGTAGCGAGTACTTGCTTCAAGTGCCGCTTTAGCAACACCCATCACGTTATAGTTTTGTACAACTTTTTGAGATCCGTAATAAGTCATTGCAAGGACTGAACCTTCCTCATTCATCATGTCTTGTAGTCTTTGAGAAAGACCTACTAAAGAGAATGCTGAAACATCACAAGCAAGTTGATATCCTGCTCTAGAAGTATCGATGAAAGAACCTTTAAGGTCTTGTCTGTCTGCAAAAGCGATTGAATGAACTAAAATATCAAAAGACTCCCAGTGCTCTTTAATTTTTGCAGGAAGAGTTTCGTAATGTTCATCATTTGTTACATCCATTTCGAATGTAAAGTCTGCACCTAGCTCTTCTGCAAGTGGTTCAACTCTTTTCTTAAGAGCATCATTTGCATATGAAAGTGCAACCTGAGCACCATGTTTTTTAAATTCTTTAGCTATGCCCCAAGCGATTGAGCGGTCATTTGCCACACCAAAAATCAGAGCTTTTTTACCTTCTAACAACTTCATAAATTATCCCTTTTTTAGTTTTTGCAATTAAAGCACAAAAATTGAAAAACTTACAAACTTACACTGCGCAAAACACACTATTTTGCTGCGCCAAATAGAGAGAATTGTTGATTTCCCCCTTCTAAACGGATAGGTATATGAAAAATAAAATTTCGACTTGAGGAAGTTCATGACAAAGAGAAGGCTAATCCCAGAATATTTGGACAAATTACAGGTTTATCAAGCAGGAAAGCCAATTGAAGAAGTGGCAAGAGAGAGAGGTTTAACTAAAATCACAAAGCTTGCCAGTAATGAAAACCCACTAGGCCCATCTCCATTTGCGACAAGAGAGATGACTAACGCCCTATGGGACGTTCACCGCTATCCTGATATGCATGCAACTGACCTTAAAAATGCTCTGGCCGAGCTTTATAAAGTAAAAACCCAAAATATCATTCTTGGAAACGGCTCTGAAGGTATCATGGCCTATATTGCCAAATCTTTCATTCAACCAGGGGATGAGGTTCTTACTGCTGAAAACACCTTCATTGGCTTTCATATTCTTGCAACTGGTGCTGGGGCGAAAATTGTAACGACACCAAGAACTCCAGATATGCGCTTTGATGTAAAGGCCTTGGCAGAAAAGGTAAACGACAATACAAAAGTCCTATACATTGCCAACCCTGACAATCCGACTGGAACATACATAACAGAGCACGAGTTTGATTATCTAATGCAATACGTTCCAAAGCACACGATTGTTATTCTAGATGAGGCCTACTTCGAGTTCGCTCAATCAACATGGGACTATCCGGATTCGATGAAGTATCGCTATGACAATGTGATTACTCTTAGAACCTTCTCTAAAGCTTACGGCCTTGCTGGAGTTAGAGTTGGTTATGGTTTTGCCAATGAAGAGTTCATTCAAGCTCTTCATAAAGTAAAACTTCCATTTGAGCCAAGCCTTATTGCTCAAAAGGGAGCTTTAGGTGCTCTTACTGACTACCCACACCTCGAGCGTACGATTAGAAACAACACTAAGCGCTATTATGAAACTTTAAAGTTTCTAGATAAAAAAGGGTTTAATCCTGTTAGATCGATCACAAACTTTATCTGTTTTAAAACAGGGTCAGCTGAGGCCAGTGATTATCTATTCGACAAGCTTCTAGGTAAAGGGGTTATCATTAGACCTTTAAAAGCGAACACGATGCCTGATTGGGTAAGAATATCAGTAGGACTAAAAGAAGAAATGAAGCACTTCTTTGAAGCAATGGAAGAAGTTTTACCGGAATACGATGAGAAATTTGGAAGGCCCCAATAGATAGGGCCTTTCCTATTTTTTAAACTAAGTACTAATCGTTAATACAGATACCAGCACAAGTTTGAACATAATCCGTATGTCGTTGTTCAAGACAAACAACCTGCTCAATTCTGCCGTTCTCACATGCACGTTTAAGTTCCTTAGGGCCATAACCGTTATTTTTTGGATTAATTCCACCATCAACAATAATAACTCGACCTTTAGAAGCCTTCTTACCTTCTTCAAAACCTCTTTCAAAGTCACTTGAAGCAAAAGATGAAGCTGAAGCGATAAGCGTTAATCCAATTAATAGTTTTTTCATTGATTTCCTTTTTGTTCTGTTTGTTATTATTATCTTAAGCCTTTATCCTAATGGTTTGAGGAACCTACGACGCACCACAAAAAAAACACAAGTAACCATGTAAATATTCCTATGGAATTTTAGAAGACATCAACTTCACGATCTTGTGAATTTGGACATTTATAGGTAGTCTGAGCCAAATTTGTTAAAGGATCGTCTATGAAAGTGTGTACCTACTCTCGCCAAACTCCATTAGGGCGAATTAAAAGACTTGGAATATTTTTTAATGAAACGAGCATTGTTGACGTTAATTTAGTATGGCAAAAGTACTATGAATTAGAAGGCTATTTTCATGCCGATGAAAAAGCGAACTCAACCGCTCCAACAAAACTATCTGAATTTTTAAAAACTTATCAAGAAAGCTCCATAGAAATGCTTCAAGAAACTCTTGAGACATTCAAAGAATTTGCAGCCGACGGAATCCTTAAAACTAATGATGGTGGAGAGCTTGCTTTTGATATGAAAGACGCCAGTGACGCCAGACTTGAATGCCCACTTGATCGCATCCATGTTTATCGCGACTTTTACGCACATGAAAAGCACGTGGCCAAAGGCTTTGAGAAGCGAGGGGAACCAATTCCTGAAGCTTGGTATGAAATCCCTGCGTACTACAAAGGCTCTACGGCCGGATTCATAGGCCCTGAAGAGATCGTTCCATGGCCATCATATACGAACAAACTTGATTACGAACTAGAGTTTGGTGTGGTTATTGGCCGAGACGGAAAAAACATTAAAGCTGAAAACGCTCTTGAACATGTTTTTGGATATACAGTTTTTAATGACATCTCTGCTCGAGATATTCAGAAAAAAGAAATGGCCGTAAGACTAGGGCCAGCTAAAGGCAAAGATTTCTGCTCGATAATGGGTCCAGTAATTATAACTGCTGATGAGTTTGAAGGTAGAGAACCAAGTCTTAAAATGACTGCGACTGTTAATGGCGAACTTTGGTCTGAAGGACTGACAAGTGACTCCCACTATACATGGGCACAAATGATTGAACACGCAAGTCGTGAAGAGTGGCTACTTGCCACAGACTTTATGGGTTCAGGAACTGTTGGCACAGGATGTGGACTTGAACTTGATAAGTGGATCCAGCCAGGTGATATTTTAGAATTAGAAATTGAAAGAATAGGAAAACTTAAAAACATCGTGGGAACTCCCAATCAGGAGAACAAATGAGTTTTGATAACTTTAAATCAAGTGGAGTGCACACTAAACAGGCACACGTAAAAATTCCAGAAGGTACTTACGAAGAGGAGCACGGCAGAGAAGGCTTCTTTGGAAAAGTGAGCCAAATCTATCATGAGAATCCACTGACGAGCTGGACAAAAATTGAGGGAGATTTAAGGCCAAGAAACCTCCCACCACTTTTCGATAGCAAAGAATTGAAAAACAGCTTTGTACCGTACCTATATAATAACGATCTTATTATCAGCATGGGCATGTATGACAAAGACTTTGAAAACTTTCAAAGAAATGCAGACTTTGATGAAATGTACTTTGTTCACGCTGGCCAAGGAAGAATTGAAACAATCTATGGACACCTAGAGTTTAAAAAAGGTGACTACGTTCTAATCCCTAGAGGAACGACTTACAAAGTATATATAGAAAGTGCTACTAAGTTCTTAAAGGTTGAATCTGCTTCAGAGTTCAATGAACCAAGTAGAGGAATCCTAGGTCCAAATGCTCTTTATGATCAGACAGCAATTGTTACTCCAGAGGCCGCAAAAGGTAGCGAACAAAATCTTGAAGAGTATGTAATAGAGATTAAAAGAGAAGGAAAAATCACTAAGGTTACCTATCCTTTTAACCCACTAGATGCTCAAGGTTGGAAAGGAAGTCTCTATCCTTGGAAAATTTCTATTTATGACTACTGTCCTATTCACTCACACAAATATCATGTTCCACCAAGTGGACACACGATGTTTGTATGCAAAAACTTTGTGGTTTGTTCTTTTGTGGCAAGACCTATGGAACACACTTCTGAAGGTGTATTAAAGGTTCCTTTCTATCACTCAAATATCGACTACGATGAAGTTCTTTTCTACCATGAGGGAGATTTCTTTAGCCGTGACAATATTGATGCTGGAGCAATTACTTTTCATCCACAAGGCATTCATCATGGCCCTCACCCTAAAGCGTTCGCTAAAGCAAATGACAAAGAGTGGACAGATGAATACGCGGTAATGATAGATGCTCGCTACCCTCTAAAAAGAAGTGAAGCTTTCTCAAGAGATGAGTTTAAAGACTACTGGAAATCATGGATGGAGAAATAATGATTAGTTTAAATACAGACGGTGCCTTTGCGGACAACTATAAATTGCTTATTGGCTCAATACTACCAAGACCGATTGCAGTAGTTTCAACAGTAAATAAAGATGGAACAAATAACTTGGCCCCTTTTTCGTTTTTCACAGGTGTAAGTGCAAAGCCTATGATTGTGGCCTTTGCTCCTTTAATTAGAACTTCTACTGGGGAAAAGAAGGACACTGTTCTTAATATTGAAAGAGAGAAAGAGTTTGTTATCAACTTTGTAACTGAAGAGAATGCAGACAAAATCAACCTTGCTAGTACTGAACTTGAGTATGGACAGGATGAATTTCAATTTGCAGGACTAAACCCACTTGACTCAGATATCGTTAAAGCAAAAAGAGTTTTAGAGAGTCCAATTCACTTTGAATGTAAGCTTCGTGATGTACTTAGTTATGGAGATGAGCCAGGCTGTGGAACCTTAATTACAGGTGAAGTTGTAAAGGTTCATGTAGATGAGAAGATCTATGACCAAGGTCGAATAGTTACTCAACTATGGAAGCCTATGGGCCGTGGTGCAGGTAATGACTGGTTTAAGACAGATTCAATCATAGAAAAGCAGCGCCTTATGAAGGCACAGATTCAGAAATAACGACCATATTTGCTCATAATGGCATTCTCGAGTTATAATTTGACTATGAGAATGCCCATTTTTTTAATACTCCTTATATTTACCTCCTGCTCAGACCACGTAGAACTTCGCAGTAAAAGTGGAATCTTCTATTTGGAGGATGTTGAAGTTGAACTTGATGAATTAAAAAATGTTGAGTGGCGTATTGGCAAAGATAGAGAGGCGCAAGTCTCCAAAGGCCTTCAATTTAAAGTTGGTGTCCCGTCTCTTTCTAGAGAGTCTGCAATCACACTTCAAAATAAAAATGGAATCGACTCTTGGCTTTTCAAGTTTTCAAAAATCACCCATGGATCTAAAAGACATTTAGGATATGTGATGTTTGGCACAGGGCCTAGTGTTACACAAAATTTCACAGTCCATCTCTACTACCACGCAGCAAGTGTATCCAGCGAATTCAGAAAGTTTAAATGTCCGGCCTTCAATCACAGATTAAAGCTTGATGACTTTGAGATGAGTTCAACCGCCCGCAAGCGCCACCGCAATGAAATCTTCGTGCGACCAAATGAGCATATTAAAGGACGTGTGACACAGTTAAGCTTTGCCCCAGTTATTTTCTCATCCGGTAAATCCATGAGAGGAAGCTACCTTGTAGAACTCGCCCTTTATAATTCAAAAGAGAGAAGAACATACTCTGATTGGATACCAGAAGATGGAATCGTAAAAGTTGACAGTGAAGTCATGGTAAAAGTTGACAGTTGTATTGGTGTATCCGAAGAAACATCACCTTCTAGAAGTAAAAGAAGCCCACGAATTCAAGACCTTCAAATTCGTTAATCCTATTTCTAACTCGGAAATTTCTAAAGACCTCACCTCTCAGGCACAATATTAGTGCTGGGAGGTATCTATGAATTTAAAAGAATTAAATGAGTTAGAAGGTCAAAAAAGAGTATTACTACTGCAATCCAAAGATGAGGTTGATCTCCACAATCAAAGAGAGCTATTTGACCGCTCACCTAAAAGTTATCAAGATCGTGACCTTGTAATCGTAACTGGTCTTGAAGATGATGTTATAGAGAAGTACGAGATGAATAGCGAGTTTGATTTAGTCCTTATAGGTAAAGACGGTGGAGTAAAGTATAGGGCCCACGGAGTTGCAAACCCGGATAAGATCTACTCAATTATTGATCAAATGCCCTCTAGACAAAAAGAGATGCGACCAAACTAAACTAGAATATCTTCGAAGAAGGCACCAAACTGCTTTTCAGGGTGACGGATGTGAACCTCTAAAACCCAAAGGTTCTCCAGAGGAGTAGATTCAAAATCAGAAAGCTTTCCTCTGTAATGAAGAGCGTGTGGCAAATCGCCTAACCTGTGCCCAGACATATTCTCATTTAGAACATAGCCATGCTTCTGAGCAAGCTCAGCTGCTCTTGCATACAGCTCACTTCCAGTGAGCTTATTAACCTTCCACTCACCAGCAAGTTGATCAAAAATAAGCTTAGAGGTCTTCTGTGCGTGTGCATACTCTGCGTTTTGGCCAACAGTAAAAGTTTGACCATAATCCGCTTCATGCCCATCAATAATAGGACCGATGTCTAAAAAGAATATGTCTTCCTTTTGAAGTTTCACACCTGGCTCAGACTTTTCTTTAAAACTTTTGACTGT
Organism: Bacteriovoracaceae bacterium; assembly: GCA_023954595.1. GTDB lineage: Bacteria > Bdellovibrionota > Bacteriovoracia > Bacteriovoracales > Bacteriovoracaceae > UBA845. The sequence continues at coordinate 7,253 of JAGSHJ010000100.1, forward strand.
ATTTTTACCAATTCGGAACTTGCTCGGATGCCACTTTTTATCGACACCGTTCTTTTTTAAAAGCTCCTCAAGGATAGCGTGACCTTGCTCTTCATCCATTCCTTCTTCCATATGACTGGCAAAAAGAAAGGCAACTCTTCTGGCGACCTTTCGGGCCGCCATATAAGTTTCAAGATTAAATTTTTCACCTACGCCTTGAGGGTCTTTCATTAGTATTCCAATAGTTTTTTAAGTTCGTTGTACACATCATTTGTCTGAGGAAGAATAACTTCTTCAAGACCAGGGTTGTATGCTACGTGTGTATCTTTGGATGCAACTCTTAGGATTGGTGCATCAAGTTGCTCGAAGCACTCTTCATTGATCTTAGCTGCAATTTCACCAGCAAAGCCTGAAGTTTTTTGCTCTTCGTGCGCAATCATAATTCTGTTTGTTTTTGAAAGAGATTTTATAATCGCATCCATATCAAATGGAGCAAGGGTTCTAAGGTCAATAACTTCAACTGATGAACCAGTCTCTTCTTCTACTTTCTTAGCAGCATCAATTGATTTTTGAACAAGAGCACCCCATGCAACGATAGTTGCGTCACTTCCCTCTTTTGCTACTCTGGCCTTACCAAAAGGAATCATATAATCCTCTCCTGGATCAGCACTACGATTATAACCTTGGTAGTACAAGTGCTTATGCTCTAGGAACATTACAGGGTCATCACAACGAATAGCAGTTCTTAAAAGCCCTGCAGCATCCTGTGCGTTACTTGGGAAGACAACTCTAATTCCAGGAATATGAGTGTATAGAGACTCTCCAGATTGCGAGTGATAAATTGATCCACCTTTGAGGTAACCACCAATTGGAACTCTTACAACCATTGGACACTTATAATCGCCACCAGAGCGGTAACGAGTCGTTGCCATCTCATTTTTAAGTTGCATATAAGCAGTCCAGATATAGTCAAAAAATTGAATCTCAACAACAGGCTTAATCCCTCTCATTGCTTGACCAATAGCTCTACCGATAATATTTGCTTCTGCAAGAGGACTGTTAAAGACCTGTCCTTCTTTAGAAGCTCTTTGGCAGCCAGAAGTCACTTTAAAAACTCCGCCTTTACCTTTTAGGTCTTTGTTATCAAGTTTTTCTAATTCAGAAAAATCAGCAACATCTTCACCGAACATTCTCATTAATGGATTCTTTTGAATTTCGCTTTTCAAAGTTCCATTTACAGCACCGGCCATAGGCACATCTTCTTTACCAGAAAATTGTGGCTCAGTATCAAAGTCACTGCCAGTTGGATCAACATCTTCAGAGTATAGGTGATCCATATAAGTTGACTGATCTGGCCATTCAGTTTCGATGGCCTTTGTCATAGCTTCTCTGACGCTTGCTTTTGCTTTATCAGCAACAGCTTCAACTTCATCTTTAGATGCAAGTTTTGAATCAATCAAAAACGCAGGGAAAGTATTAACAACGTCACGCTTTGCCTCATCCTCTAGTTCTTCTTTTGTTCTATAGAAAGAGTGATCATCTGAAAGAGAATGTGAGTATGGTCTTGTTACAGTTGCGTGAACAAGTGCTGGACCTTTACCACTTCTTAGATATGCTTCCGCTTCTTTCATCGTATGGAAACTCTCTATTGGGCAAGTACCATCGCATGTAAAGATTTTAAGACCAGGAAAGTTCGCTAGTGCTTTAGAAATTGAGCCTTCTGGAGTCTGAACAAAAGTCGGTACAGAAATAGCAAAGCCATTGTCTTCAACCATAAAAAGTACTGGTAGCTTATTTACAACTGAAGTTGTTAAAGCTTCCCAAAACTCACCCTGAGAAGTTGTACCATCACCTGTTGAAACATAAACAATCTCATCATCATGGTATGGAAG
>JAGSHJ010000460.1 GCA_023954595.1 Bacteriovoracaceae bacterium
AGTGAGCTTAAGAAAAGTTGAGCTATTGTTATAAATAGAAATGGTTTCGAGGATTAGGTCCCTGAGTCCAAGTTCTGTGATTTTTGTTAATTGGAAGCGGTTTGTATCTTTTTTAAACTTCTTTAACTTGAGTTTACTGTCTTCTAAAGTTGAAAGGGAATCGTTTAGCTTTTGAAGAAGGCTTGAAATTTCAAGGTACCTAGCTTTTTTAGAACTGATGACATCTTTAACTTTGTCGATTTCGATTACTGATGTATTCGCTAATTTGAGAAGGTTTAAGTAGTGGGTGGCTTCTTTTTCAAAAGCTAGGTAGGCTTGCTCTTGATCTTTTAGCTTCTCAGTTGATGAGCTTTCAAAAATTTCTAAGGTACTTAGGTAGTTATTTTCTGCTTTCTTTAGAATCTCTTTTGCGAGAGTTTCTCTTGTTTCAGTTGGAGCTGAGGGCGCAATTGGGGCTGAGTCTGGTGACTTTTTTGAGCAGCCGAATGCCAAGAGAATTAATATAGAGCAGGTCAGATTTTTCATATAACGCTAGGCAGTATATGTAATGTTGTGAATTGGTTACAGTGATTTGAAACATTTACAGTTCTTGGCGTCGCGTAAGTTATTGAAAGTAGTGATAATAGTGTCCAGTAAAGGTAGAATAGGAGGCTATGAAAGTAGTTTTACTCCATGATTGGCTCACTGGATTTCGAGGTGGGGAAAGGGTTTTGGAAGTCTTTTGCGAGATGTTTCCAGATGCGCCTTTGTACACTTTGCTTCATCAGAAGGGATGTGTGCCGAGCTCGATTGAGGATCGGAAGATTGTGACGAGCTTTTTGGATAACGTGCCCGGTGTGTATGAGCAATATCGAAAGTTTTTGCCAATGTTTCCGAAGGCCGCAGACGGTTTAAAGATTGTTGAGGATGCGGATGTCGTACTTTCAAGTTCACATTGCGTGATAAAGGGAGTGAAGAAGCCGGCTGGTTCTGTTCACGTTTCTTATATTCATAGCCCGATGAGGTATTTGTACGATCAGTATGATTCGTATTTTGGTCCAGATGCTCCCTTCTATCAAAGAGCCGGGATGAAGGTTTTTAAGGGATATTTAACGAACTGGGATAAGGAATCTAATTCAAATGTTGATCACTTCGTGGCGAATAGTTCTTTTGTTCGGGAACGAGTTAAAAAATATTATGAAAGAGATGCTGATGTGATTCATCCCTTCGTTGACTTGGCCGACTTTAGAACGATCCAAGATAAGGAACAAAAAAAAGATGGCTACTTCGTGATGGTGACGGCATTTGCACCCAATAAGAGGGTGGATCTTGCTGTTAGAACCTTTAATGAACTGGGCCTGAACTTAAAGATTATTGGATCAGGTCAGCAAGAAAGAGAACTTCGTGATATGGCGAATTCAAACGTAGAGTTTCTAGGTAATGTGAGTAGAGAAGAAGTCATCAGTTGTTTTAATAATGCAGAGGCAATGATTTTTCCAGGAGTCGAGGATTTTGGAATTACACCTCTAGAATCTTTGGCCAGTGGAACACCAGTAATAGCTTACAAAGCAGGTGGTGTGTTAGAAACTTTGAATGATGATGTTGCTGTCTTCTTTGATGAGCCGACAGTAGAAAGTCTAAGTCATGCAGTTAAAGTCTTTAAGGATAAATCTTTTAATAGGGATAAACTTTTTGAACGCGCTGAAGACTTCTCTAAGAATATATTTAAGAAAAATATAATGGACTATGTTGAAGGAAAACTACGATGAAAATTTTAATCACCGGCGGCGCAGGATATATAGGCTCACATGTTTTAAACTTACTTGGAATGGCAGGACATGACATTGTTGTTGTGGACAATCTTTCGACAGGAAGAAAAGAGGCTTTGCTTTACGGTAAACATATTGAAGAGAGTCTCGAAAATACGGAAGTTATCGATAAACTATTTGCTGATGAGAAGTTCGAGGCCTGTATTCACTTTGCTGGAAGTATTATTGTTCCTGAGAGTGTCACTGACCCAATAAAATATTATAAAAATAATACAGAGAACTCACTAAATGTGATTGGCTTATGTGTAAAACACGGTGTGAAGAATTTTATTTTTTCTTCAACTGCTGCCGTATACGGAGATCTTCAGGGTGGTGTTTGTACGGAAGAATCTGCAACAGTTCCGATTAATCCTTATGGGACATCGAAGCTAATGACTGAACTTATGTTAAGAGATGCAAGCGCTGCCCATGACTTTAACTTTGTGGCCTTAAGATATTTTAATGTCGCAGGGGCAAATGTTGATTTAAAGGTTGGACAATGTTCTCCAAACGCGACTCACTTAATTAAGATCGCATCAGAATGTGCATCCGGGAAGCGGGACAAAATGGCAATCTTTGGAACTGACTATGGAACACCAGATGGAACTTGTATCAGAGATTATATTCATGTTGATGATCTTGCTCAGGCCCATGTGGACTCTCTTACTTATTTAGCGGGGGGTGGAAAGTCTGAAATAATGAACTGCGGTTATGGCCATGGATTTAGTGTTAAAGAGGTTATCGATACAGTCAAGAAGGTAACGGGAAGTGATTTTCCCGCCGAGGAAATTGAGCG
>JAGSHJ010000117.1 GCA_023954595.1 Bacteriovoracaceae bacterium
AATGTGTTCGGAAAACTTTAATGTCGTAAAAAAAGTGATTTAATGTCTGAGTAGAGTAGAGGGGTATTAGTCTAATCTGAAGTATTTATATACATTAAAAATAACATCCGATTGGCGGAAATTTTTTACCCTCTGGTGGTAGAGCACATAGTTTCGTGCATAGTATTGCATGATCCACGGCAAGTCTTTATTAACTTCACTCTCTACCTTCTCCATAATCATCGAAGGATCACTACCAAGCTTTAGTTGCGTAAGCTCTTTATAGAGCTTATCTACTTTTGGGTTAGAGTAGTAGGAGCTATTAGGTCCTGGGGAGTGATTTTGAGATGTGAGTAGTTGTACAATGTTTTCTGCATCGGGATAGTCCATTGTCCACCCTCCTTGCCAAAATTGTAGCTGCCCTGTTTGTGCTTTATTTAAAAAGCCTGGAAAGGTGTTAGTTATGATTTCTATTTCTATGCCTATCTTTTTTAGCTCACCTTTAACAAACTCACCCATTTGTCTCGAAATTGAACTGGCCCCTCTTATGTCATAAGAGATTTTTGGAAGACCTTTTCCATTCGGGTATCCAGCTTGCTTTAAAAAGCTCTTGGCCTTCTCAATATTGTAATTGTAGGGTAGCTCACTAGATGGGTTGTATCCTGGAATTCCTGGAGGGAATATCGAGTTTGCTCGCAAACCTATATTGTTAGTAAAAAGGCTGATTAGCTTTTCATTATTGATTGCATGAGCAATTGCCTTTCTTAGATTTAAATTCTTCCCCACTAATGGATCTGTCATATTAAAGGCAAGCCACCAGTAAGTTAGGGTCGGTGTGATCTGCAGGCCAATATCTTTTTTCTTAAACTTTTCATTGAGTTTGCCTTGGTAGTTTAAGGCCATTGGAAAATAGTCTTTGGTCAGGCCAACAAAATCGATGTTACCTTTTAAGAAATTTTGCATGCGTGGTTGAGCTTCTCTAATGACATGAAATTTGATTCCATCAATGAACGGAATACTTTTGCCTGCATCTTTTAAAAGCTTATTCTCATAAGCGTAGCGATCACCAACTTTTGGGTATGTATTAGAGTGATAATTCTTATTAGCTGATAGTTCGATCGTCAGATTCTTTTGCCACTTTTTAAATACAAAAGCTCCAGTTCCTATCGGCCATTGAGAGAGGTCGTTTTGGTAAAATTCAATTAACTCCATAGGGGCCGGAGCTGTGAAACTCATTGCTAGGGCATAGAGTAGTTGAGGATATTTTTCTGAGAGTTTAATCTCTAGCGTGTACTTATCTAATGCCTTGAGTCCCTGAACTTTTGTGGACTTAAACCCTTTAAGTGTTTCTACATTTTGTCTAAAGGAATTTAGTCCCTCTATCTTGTCTGCAAACAACCACCATGCAGGGCTTTTAGTCGGAGCAAAGGCTATACGTTTGATTTGATTTATAAAGTCCTGAGCAACCAATTCTCTTTGGCCATTGAAGGCCTTGTGATGATGATAATAGATATTTTCTTTTAATTTGATTGTGTAAGTGAGGCCATTGTCACTGACTTGTGGCATTTCTTTGGCCGTTAGAGGTTTAAGTGTATAAGGCCTTAAGAGATATTCGTATTCATACAGTGGTTCATAAATCTGGTAGACTACTTCCGCACTTACTGTGTCATATGAATGGGCCGAATCTAGAGTAGGAACCTTGGCACTTAAGGCCACGTTTAGAGTGTTTTCTCGCAGTTTCTCGTCCCTGTTCTCGCAAGAGATAAAAAGGACGAGAATAACAGCAAGAAGGTATCTCATTACATTTCCTTTAAAAGATCCTCAACAGATTGGATGAATTGAGATTTGTCTCCTTCACCTGATCCTTGGGCCATATCTTTTCGGCCGCCCCCTCTGCCACCAATTGCAGCCTGAGCTTCTTTTATTACTTTGGAGCAATCCACTGGAGAGTTGTCTTTATGAGTTCTCATCAAGTAGTTTAGCTTCCCACCTGATTCACTAAGAAGAAGTAGAGCATCTTTTTTATTTTGATCCACAAACTTGTCAGATAAACTTCTAAATTCTTTCGGATTTGCTTGTCCAAGATCAACTGTTACAAGACCAAATGCTTTTCCAAGATCTTTCACATCGTTGAAGAGGTCTTTACTCTTTTGTGCCTGCAATTTATCGTTAGACGCTTTAAGCTCTTTGGACTTGGCCTTTAGTTCTTGTTGAAGGGAGTCGACTTTCGCTACTACTGCCTGTGCCTTAGTGCTAAGCTTGCGCTCAACTTGAGCTAAAATATCTGAACGGTTAGATAGATAATTAAGGGCACCACTTGAAGTCATTGCTTCAATCCTTCTAATTCCACTGGAAAGAGAAGTCTCTGTTGTTATGACCATTAGTCCTATGTCAGAAGTGTTCTTTACGTGTGTTCCACCGCAAAGCTCCATTGAGAAGTCACCCATAGTTAAAACACGAACATTATCTCCGTATTTCTCTCCAAATAAGGCCATCGCCCCACGGTTTTGTGCTTCTTCCATACTCATGTTTTCAGCACTTACAGGTAGAGACTTAAGAATTTGTGAGTTAACCAGTTTTTCAACCTTTTTTAATTCTTCTTTCGTTACGGCCTGTGGGTGAGTGAAATCAAAGCGAAGCCTCTCAGTTGAAACCATTGATCCAGCTTGCTTGATATGATCTCCAAGGACTTCAATCAAAGCTGCCTGAAGAAGGTGAGTTGCAGAGTGGTTTCTCATTGTAAGTTGACGTGCATTTGAATCAATTTGCAGTGTTAACTCTTTTGCCTCTAGTGCACTCTCATCAAGTTCTTCACAAACGTGAACGATTAGATCGTCTACTGGCTTTTGAGTATCAACTACTTTTGCAACGACTTTTCCATCTCTTAAGATTACACCTGAATCTCCGGCCTGCCCGCCGCTTTCTCCATAAAATGGTGTGCGATCAAAAACCAAGAAGTGTGTGCCATCGATTGTTTCTTTGGCAAGGAACTTGGCCTTTGCCTCATGCTGGTCATAGCCAAGGAATTCTGTCTCCCCATGCTTTTCTTTAATTTGGTAGAAGGCCTTAAGGTTGTCTTCGCCCGCTTGAAATTGAGAAGATTGCTTGGATCTTTGTTTTTGTTCCTGCATGGCCTTGTTAAAGCCCTCTTCGTCTATTTCAAGCTCATTCTCTTCTAGAATAGTTTGAGTTAGATCTAGAGGAAAACCATAAGTGTCATATAGTTTAAACGCTGTCGCACCTTCAAGGGTTTTGATCTTGTTGTCTTTAAGCTCTTGCATCTGCTTATTAAGTAGATCAAGTCCAGTGGAGAGAGTCTGTCTGAACTTTTCTTCTTCAAGTTTAAGATAGTTTTCTGCCAAAGATTGGTTTGCACTATTTTGTGGGTACTCATCTCCAAGGATTTCAAAAACAATTGGAACAAGCTTTGGAAAAGTCGTCTCTTTAATACCTAAAACGTCTAGGTGTCTAATCCCACGACGTATAATTCTTCTTAGTACATAGCCACGGCCATCATTAGATGGAATAACCCCATCTGTTAGAAGCATTGTTGCAGACTTTATATGATCAGCAATAACTCTCATGCTCGAGCTGTAGTCGGCGTACTTTTTTCCAGATAGTTGCTCAAGTTTGTGGATAAGAGGCATAAATAAATCTGTGTCATAGTTCCAGTACACACCATTTATTACTGCAGACAGTCTCTCAAGGCCGGCTCCTGTATCTACACTTGGACGAGGAAGATTATTTCTTTTTATCTCATCTCCCTCTCTGTATTTTTCATATTGCATAAATACAAGGTTCCAAATCTCTACATAGCGACTTTCGTCATCTAGGATACATTGAGAAGTATCTGAGCCATCACTGTGCTGTTCACCGTGATCATAGAAAATTTCAGAACAAGGTCCACAAGGGCCTGTTTCACCCATTTCCCAAAAGTTGTCCTTATCACCTCTGAAAAAGATTCGATCACGTGGTATGCCTTCTTGCTCATGCCAAATGTCTGCAGCTTCTTGATCTGTGTGATGAACTGTTACATATAATTTGTCTTTATCGATTTTTAATTCTTTAGTTAGAAACTCCCAAGCAAAGCTAATGGCCTCTTTTTTGAAGTAATCGCCAAACGAGAAATTTCCTAGCATTTCAAAGAATGTGTGGTGTCTTGCTGTGAAACCAACATTTTCCAAGTCATTATGCTTTCCACCAGCTCTTACACATTTTTGTATTGAGACAGCACGTGGATTGTCGGCCTTGGCCTTTCCAGTGAAGTAGTCTTTAAATTGATTCATACCCGCATTGTTAAATAACAATGTTGGGTCATTTAGTGGAACTAACGAAGAAGATGGAACCTTCGAATGTCCTTTGTCCTTAAAAAATTGCGTAAATTTCTCTCTAAGTTCTTTTGCCTGCATAATCACCTCAATCCTTTCCACCTTTTACCATAAAAGAGACAATTTTATAATAATTGAATACTTATGCAATTTTCTAATTATGTGTAAAAATAGTACTAAACTAACATAATATACGTTTTGCGGGGCGCAATTGGAAGTCGCTGTTTTAATTTTAACTCATGGAAGAGTAGAGCTTCTAAAAAAGTGTTTGAAGAGCATCACTGATCAACAAACACATCCATTTAAGCTTAATTTTCACATATTGGTAAATGGGCCTGACTCTGAGACTGTATCTTGGCTTAAAGAGAGTGGAATCCCTTATATAGCTAGTACTAAATCAATACCAGTAGGAGAGGCCAGAAATCTTCTTTTAGAACAGATATCAGAAGAATACGTCTGCTTTCTAGATGATGATATTATCCTGCCCCAAGATTACTTTGCTAAGGTGGGTTCATTTATTAAAGAACGGCCTCAAATTGATATCTTCGGTGGCCCTGATCAAAATACTCCAGATTCAACTAACTTTCAGAAGTGCTTAGGCCTTGTGATGGAGAGCTTTTTGGCCACAGGCCCAACTAGCAAAAGACATAAAACAAGTGATGATGCAGCTGAGCTTGGAGATGAAGTTAACCTTATCTTGTGTAACTTTTGGGCCAAACGAGAAGTTTTTAAACAACAAATGTTTCCAAAGCACTTTAGACGCAATGAAGAGAATTATCTTTTGAGCATATTAAAGGATAAGAACGTGGCAATGTGCAGATTGCCCTCTTTATTTGTGTACCACAATCGAAAAAGCTCAATGGCAAAGCTTGTGCGTGTTTTATTTCTGGCCGGGATATATCGAAGCGTGAGTATTGTTATTTATCCAAGCTCATTTAGACTAATATTTTTAATTAACCAACTATTTGTGGCAACTTTTGTCACTCTGGCCATGGTAGAGCTAAAGTTCTTCTATATTCTCTCAGCTCTATACCTTTTAATAATAGGGGTGAACTCTTTACTCATTGCGGCCAAAACCAAAAGTGTCCTAAATATTCCAAGGGCCATGGTATTATTTATTATATTTAATTTTGTATATCCCGTGGGACAACTACTGGGTTACTTCAAGGGAGCGTTTGCTCTTTTAAGGGGACAAAAGTTTTGAGTGAGCTTCGGCTAAATTTCTATGACTTCGTTGTGAAAGTACAAACTTCATGTGATGAGGTCTTGGATCTATTAAAGAAAGACTTCTCCTTTTTTGTTGAAACCCGGCATGTGGCACACAATTTATCTATTGATGCCACGATCATAGACTCAATTGAAGATAAGGTTCCAAGCGGTCTTATCTCTATTAAGCAAAATGCCAGGGCCATTACATATCAAGATGGTAAGCTCAGATATAACTATTTTTATGGGAAGGCAGTATCAATAATTGATTACACTACAAATACTATTGAGGTGTTTGCAGTTGATCGGGCGATTCTTCATGAGATTCTATATTTGGCCATTCTCTCAAGAGAGACCAAACTTCATGATACTCAAGGCATTCATAAGTTACACGCTTTTGGAGTTTCAAAAGGAGAGACAGCACTTTTAGGTATGATGAATATGAAAGGTGGTAAAACAACTTTGTTCTCATACTTTCTAGATGAGCCAGGCTATGATCTCATTTCAGATGATACTCCACTTATAAATACTTTTGGTGACGTTCTAGCATTTCCTATACGTATAGGTTTTGAGCTCAATAGTTATACTCAGGAAAAGTTGAAAACTTATAAAAATAAAAGTTATCGTTTTGAGCGTGAAGAGTATGGGCCAAAGGATCTAATAGATATTCAAGAATTTAGTAATAGGGTTTCATCTAAGAAGAAAAGAGTCGTTCTTTTTCAAGGTGTAAGAAGACATGGAGCAGGGCATGCTCAGGTTGTGAAAATAACAAGATACAAAATGGCCCGCTACCTATTAAAAAATATGGTTGTGGGAGTAGGTCTACCCATGGTTCTTGAGTATTACTTAGAGGCAAGCTTTAAGGATAAAATAAGAAACGCTAAAATTTTATTAAAAAGAGGGTTTGCAGCAGCTTGCCTTCTTACCAAGTCACATTGTTTTGAGATTCACATGGGCAATGAACCTGAGAAGAACTTTTTAGCGGTTAAAGGATTATTGGACAGCTATGAGCAGTGAAAGGTTTCTAAACTCTATATATCTTTTAAGTCGAAACCCTCTGGGAAAACAGATCTTTCGAATTATTTACTATCTGGCCTTCTCAATCGCCAAATATTGGCTTGTTAAATATACCAGTGCAAAGCATGTTTATATTAAGGGCAGTTACGCCACTGGAGAGTGGGAGCCAATTGTAAGTGATTTGGATTTTGTCTTAATTTATAATTCTTATCCCCCTAAGAAAGATAGAGAAACTGTAGAGAAGCTTAAAAGCTTTATTCCGCTGATCAAAGATGTTGATATCTACACTAAGGCACAGCTAAAGCTACAGATAAAGTATGGATCATTTAAAAATAGTGATTTTGATTCTTGGAGACCCCTTAATGTGAGGTGGAATACCTCTGCAAAACGTCTTTCCTATCCAAAGAAGAATATCCTTGATCGCATTGATGATATTTATTTTTATGTGGAGTGGTTTTTCCAAAATATCGATGATTCAGGAAAAATCAATTCATATAGACTAGCCTGCTTGAGAAGAAACTTAGAAAGAGTTGCAGGGCTTGTAGAAAAGCTAAATCCTAAACTTGTCTCTAAAACTTATCTTTTAAACCACCCCCTATCTAATGTTAAGAATGCACAGCAGGCGTTTAATTGGCTAAATCATGTTTTAGAACAACTAGATTTAGATTTGATATTATTTTCAGTTGGTAAAGCGACTCATTTAAGTGAAATCCTAGAGGTACAACAAAGAGATTATTATAAACAAAACTTTAAAGTGATTACCTCTGCTGATGAAATGAAGTTAGAGAAGAATAAGATTACTTTAAGTTTGTCAGCATTTAAGCTTTTCTATTCTACTGGCTGTATCGATTCCTATGTTCTCTATACTAATTTTACGAAAACTAACGACGAATTCTTCAACTGTCTGATGGTGGTTCGTTATTACTTAAAATTAGAACAAGGACGCACTAATCATGTGCATAAAAACACCAATGACTTTGAACTAAATGAAAGGCGAAGAGAGGCCTTATCCAAGCTTGTGAACATTAGGACCTTTAACTTGCAAGAAAACTTCATTGGTAAATCTGTCTTTGTAACAGCAAGTTGGGGAAAGGAATACCTTAGAAGGCTAGGTGAGACTCACCGTCAATTGCATAAGCTCTTTGGGCAAGACTTAAGTTTCCTACATGTATGTTTAGATGGAGAGGACACATTTTTTGAAAGCTTAGAATCCCTGTCTAGTGTGAAGATTGATGAGGGAGAAGAGTATCTTGGACTTTGGCATAAAGAGAGTCTCTATAATTTAGCAAAGAGGTTTTTGGTTGGTGCAGAGGAAATTGTGTTCTCAGACATCGATGTCATTATAAATGATGATTCATGGTGGACAGACTTAAAGTTGAAACTTGAAACAACTGAAGCAGTTCAGCCATTTTCTGTTTTTGAAGACCAGGAAACAGGTAAGAAGGTCTCCTCTAGTGTTGCCGCACTAGAGAAGGGTGAGGAAACATTTTATGCTCCAGGACTAATTTGGGCATTCAATAAAGATGGGTTTAGAAAGTTTGGATTGTTCTTCGATCTATTTCAAGATGGCAGCAATGATGGGGTCATTTTTAAGCAAATTACAAAAGCAAATATTGGTGTAGTCGAAAACATGACATGGACCTCTCGAGAGATCGCAAACGCCATGCCTCGCACTGATATTACGTATGGATATATTGATCATACTCTTTCACATATAAGTCATCCTAGTCCTAAGCAATATGACAATATGATCGAGTTCTTTAACATCATGTTGCCAGAGATGAGAACTCATGTAGAAAGAGATCATTTAGGCCTTTGGCGATGGAAGAAGATTGATGATGGTTTTAAGGAACTCTTTCAGCAATTTATGAAAGATCGAGGGTTTGCTTCTGAAGAATTCAAAAAGCTGTTTGTTCAGAGGCGAGACATGTTGTTGAAGTTTAAGGTCGACGAGTCAACCTTGTATTTAAATGAACAAAAGAATGTGAAAATTTATTCTCCACCTGAAGAGTTATCATTCTTTCTGGGTAGTGAGTTTGAGAA
>JAGSHJ010000355.1 GCA_023954595.1 Bacteriovoracaceae bacterium
AGAAGCACACTTTCCGGATGGGACGAAGAAAGAATATCACCAAGAAAACCACAGAAAAATCACTTCTGTTGATGGAAAGATTGTATTAGGAGGTTCTTCAAATATTAATCCAGATACTCTTCAAGGAAGCTTTAGAGAGTTTGGGGCTCAAGTCTATGATCAAAAAGAGGTCCTAGCATTTGAAAAACGATTTAAAAAAGATTGGAGAGATGCTGAGAAAATGGAAAAGCTAGATATTGAAAACTTTAAAGCTAACCTACTTGGAAAGCTTTTAGACAAGAAAACATCTGCTTTACTTAACTCTGTCTTAGCTAAAATCCTAAGAGCAAAGGACGAACTTGAAAAGAGATTCTAGCCACAACAGCCAGAACTCTTTGAAGACTTTTTAGAAGTAATCATTTTTATAAGCTTGGGAAGTTCCTTCATCACAAGGGACTTTCCAAGTAAAATAATAAACGAGACTGTTAAAGCTAACTCAAGCCAAGAAGACCCCTCATGAGCGTGTGCATGAATATTAAAATTTAAAGGCCAAGCAAACATAGCATAGAGATAATCAACTAAGAACGACATACCTAAGGCTACCCCAGCAATCGCAATAATATTTAATATGACACCTTTCTTTCCAATATACTGAGCTATTACTAATAGATTTGAAATATTTGTAGCTGGTCCAACTAATAGAATTAAAAGTGAAGTTCCCGGACTCATTCCCTTCATTACAAGAGATGCAGCAATTGGCGTAGTCGCTGATGCACAGATATATAATGGTATTCCAATCCCAAGAATAATGAGTCTTCCACTCCAACCACTTAGGCTTTCAAAGAAGTTTGGTGGAACGATGAAGTCAATAAATGCTCCAGCAACGATTCCAAGAGTTAGCCAAAATGCAAAGTCATCAATAAGTTCAAAGAATGAAAACTTAAATACTTTATTCATCTTGGAGCCAAAGCTCTCTTTTACTTCTTCTGAGTCACAACTTTTCTTCGCACAACAACCAGTACTCTTGGCCTCTTTCTCATTTTCAACAGGGGCCACATCTTCAGAGTTGAATATTATCTGCAGAACACCGGCCACGAAAGCAGAAAAGAAGGCAGCAACTGGACGGATGATTGTCATCGGTAAATCCATCATTCCATATGTCATAGCAATAGAGTCAACACCAGATTCAGGAGTAGAAATTAAGAAAGAAGAAGTCGCACTATTTGAAGCGCCATTCTTTTTTAAAGTTACGGCAGTTGGCACAACTGCACAGCTACATAAAGGCAGAGGTATTCCGAATAGTGATGCTTTAATTACACCAAAAATTCCTTTACCACCAAGAGACTTCTTTATTCTTTCAGTAGAAACGAATACATGAATTAGTCCAGATATAAATAATCCAAACATTAAAAATGGTGCCGCTGTTAGCGTGTATTTCCAAAGAGCTTGTATGAACTCCATAATTTTTCCTTCGTCAATTTGCCGTAGTAACGATACTATCTTATCTACATCATTAAAGGGGTTATTCCAAGTGACGTTTATATTTCTTATATTAGCAGGACTTTTCATTGGAATCTTTGCTCCTGTATTTGGAGTCGGAGGTGGCATCATAGCCGTACCCTCAATGCATGCAGTCGCTTCAGGCCTGCCTGCTCAGACTATTGTTGGCTGTTCCCTGTTCATGATTTGCCTAAACAGCATCATAAATACTTGGAAATTCAAAAGAAATAACGTTGAAATCAAGTTAAACATCGCAGGTGTAATTTCATGTGCAATGACAATAGGAGTAATCCTTGGTGGAAAATTTGTTCTTCAACTTGATGCCCAGACAATAAAATTAATTTTCGCTACGATCATCTTACTCATCGCTGTTAAAATTATTATCTTTAAAAAGAAGCAAACTTCCGAGCTACCAAGCGTACTCACAGGAATGTTTTGGATTAAGTGCGTTCTTACTGGCTTTATTGGTGGAGTCGTTTCTGGCTTAACTGGTCTTGGCGGCGGAGCTGTCCTGGTCCCATTAATGATCACTTTACTAAGTCTGCCCCTAAAACTCATTTCACCTTATCGTCAGTTCTCTATGGCCGTAGGTACATTATTTGGCTCACTTGCCTACTTTAATGCAGCAACGCCTACCCTTCCAGGAGACCTTGCAATTATTCAAAGCTTTCAAATAGGTCAAATCAATATAGCTATAACTCTAGCTCTTGTTCTGGGAGCAATGACGACATCGGGTTATGGGGTAAAATTCTCCAAGAAAATGCCAGAGAAATTAGCTAAGAAACTTTTCGCAGGGCTTCTAACTATCGTTTCTTTAAAAATATTTTATTCGCAATTATTTTAAAAAAAGTATTGACGGATAAAAAGAGCTCCCCTATATTAAGTCTTACAAAAGCAATGCGGGGGCGTAGTTAAGCTGGTTATAACGTCTGCCTGTCACGCAGAAGGCCGAGGGTTCGAGTCCCTTCGCTCCCGCCATTTTCTTTTGTTTCTTTGATCGCTTCTGCGGTCTTTTTTTTTGCCTTTTTTCCATGATACTTTCCTGAGCGGCGCGTATTAAAATATATCTTCTAAGAAGTAGGCTTGAAACTCTCCCTTATTTGATAATTTAGATTTTTGATAAATTGATGAGAGTTGATGGCGAACGGTTTTTTCAGCACTTCCTCTTGTCAGGGCCATATCTTTTGTAGACATGCCTTTTAAAAGTAGAAAGGCAACATCCTGCTCAGCAATGGTCAATGACCACTCTTGCATGTCTTTTACAACACGATTATGAATTCCTTCTTTGATTTCTTTAATATCCAAACTAACCTTATTGAGCTCTTCTTTTGTTTCAACTAAAGAACTTTTTAAAATCTCACTCTTAGTTCTAAGTAATAAGGCCACCATAACTATCGCCAAAACCCCTGACGTGACAATTCCTATCTCAACTATAATGTGAGATAGAGATACTCCTTCTTTTAAGTCTGCAAAAACATCAAATAAAGTTAATGTCGGTGCAATAAAAAGAATTAAAAGAACAAACTTTTTCTCATCAATTCGTGAAAAGAACTCTCCCATACAACATCCTATTTTCAAACACTTAGATCATTATAGGTCATTTGTCCGATAGATAAAATGATCTAAGTCAAATAAGTTTAAATGAACAATGAAGGAGAATACATGAAGATGTTTATTATCTTATCAATCATACAATTAATTAGCTCAACTAGTTATGCTAAGGAAATCACTCTAGAGGATCTAAGCTTTTCTAATCAAGACCTATCGACATCAACCCTATTACAAGATCTTCAGACAAAAAGGGCCGATATGCTAGAGACGCATCAGAACCTAGGCTATCTTACAGCGGCATTACTTACAGCGACTATGATCACAGGCAAGGAAGGAGATGTCACAAACACTCACAAATACCTCGGGATCACAGCAGGTCTTTCATATTACGCAACAGCTTACTATGCAATCAATGCTCCCGAAGTAGAAGGTGCTACAAAATCAGGGTCAAGTCTCTGGCATAAGAGACTCGCATGGATTCATGGACCACTAATGATTTTAGCACCTGCTCTTGGAGTTATTGCAGAAAGACAATTGAATAAGGGTGAAGATATTCACGGTATTG
>JAGSHJ010000365.1 GCA_023954595.1 Bacteriovoracaceae bacterium
AATGGAGAGAGCTGTATGGTGCTGTATTTCCATTTGTAAGTGGTTCAAAGCCTATGGGGTCTCCATCAGACCTAGCGGCACTTGGTGAGGCCTTAGGGCTTCTACATATGTATTCTATTAATGAGAAGCTAGCCGAGCGAGGATTTCGTTGTCATTCAGAAGTAGGCTATGACCTCTCAGGTGTTCTTGCATATTGTGAAGACCCAAATGCGTTAGCTGAATTCAAAGATGCATGTTCAAAGATGCTGGATCCTCAAGAAATTAGCCTCTGGAAAGAAAGTGATCTTCCAATGGGGTTAATCCATGGGGATTTATATATTGATAACGCTCTTTTTGAGAACGGAAAGCTTCAGATGCTTCTAGATTTTGAACAATCAGGGATCGGATGTTTTATTCAAGACATTGGTATTAGTATTTCTGGAAGTTGTTTGGATAAAGATGGTGTGAACCTTGATATGATTCAGGCGTTTTTAGAAGGCTATCAAAAACAGAGGCAATTGAGTGTAGAGGAGAGCAAGCTTCTAAATTTTGCTATCACTCTAGGTCTTCTTGAAATATCTCTATGGCGAATCAAGCGCTTCTACGATGGTGATCTAGACCCACAAAAAAGAGATTCTTATAAAGAGCTTATTGAGCTTGCGGTTAATTTTAATTCAAAATTATAGGTGTAAGAAATTTAGCTGATGAGGGGCAGAACGCCCCGTGCACAGCGTTGTGGGGACAAGTTGTCCCCAGTTAAAGGTGTCGTTTAGCCTCTTCTTCTCGGAGCTCTTCTAGGATCTCTGTGTCTTCCCGCTGGAATCGAAACAGATCCTCTTCTACGTGTAGGTGGATCATATCTTCTATGGTTACCTGGGTGTGGAGCTGGAGTGTGCCTTGGATGTCTAGGTCTTGGTGGATCGTATCTACCTGGGTATCTAGGAACTGGCTCGTAATAGTCATCTCTCATGAATCTAACTGTATTAGATATATTTCTAAAGCTTCTTGAGAGGTTTCTCATTTCACGGCTTAAGTTACCGTGGTGGTCACCATTTCTTTGGTAAGTGTTTTGAAGGTTTTTGTAGTCTCTTTGAACTGTTCTTGAGTATTGACTCTTTAAAACATAACAAGATGCATATGATGATGCTAGGTCCTCTATGTGAGACGCTGAATATGCAAGTTGGTCTGCGTGTCTCATTATTTGATGCATGCCGTAACGGCGAGCTTCACGGGAAACGTCAATTGCATCTCTTTCAAGTTCCGATGCACTTCGTGAAAGTTGGTAGCCGCTTGAACAGTAAGCATACAGTGTGGTGGTGGAAAATAACGCCGCTAGTGCGACAAGTAGTTTTGCTCTCATAGAGTCCTCCTTAAATTGATGCGGCCTTAATAGGCAATGTGCGCGCCAATAGTTGTAGATGTAAGAAAATAGTTCAGATAAGCTTTTTCTTTTTAAAAAATATTAACAGGCCAATTGTAATTGTGATCATGACTACCCACACCAAAGGGTAGGCGTACTTATCATCCAATTCAGGCATGTGCTCAAAGTTCATACCATAAAGACCCGTAATAAACGTTAAGGGTATAAATATTGTAGAGTAGACAGTCAAGAAGGTAAGGACCTTGTTTGTGCGCAGGTCAATATTTGTAGCATAGATATTGAGAAGGTCGCTTGCCATTGACCTGTATGATGTTGCTGCATTCGAGATTTGATTTATATGATCTTTCAGGTCATTTAGATAATCATCTAGTTCACATTCAAATAAAGTATCCTGGTGGTTGATCATGATTCGAATAGATTCTCTAATTGGTGTTATTAGTTTTTGCAGCAATAAAAACTCTGTTCTAATTCTATAGATATCCTGGGTGAGGTTTTGCTCATACCTTTGTTGATTTGATACTTCTAATTCTAATTCTTCAACCTTGTTTCCAAGCCTCTCAATGACCGATAAGTATTGGTCCACAACTGCATCAATTAAAGAGTAGAAGAGAAAGTCTTCATTCTCCTCTCTGATCTTTCCATAACTTCGCTCGAGTCTTCTGATGACGTAATCAAAAACATTTGTGGGACGTTCACAGAATGTAAGTACATAGTCTTCTCCGACAAAAATACCGAGATGGTTGTACTCAACCATTTGATCTTTGTTGTCTAAATCTACAGTTTTTAAGAGAAAGAAAAGTTGGTCTTTTAGGTCTTCAAATTTTGGATGATGATCTGTATTCAATAAATCTGCCAATTGCATGCTTGGCAGGTGAAACGAGGATTTTATATTTTCGAAAAACTCCTCTCTACCAAAGCCTTCAAAATGATACCAATGTACAAATTTATCTTCGTGCTCTATGTCTGGGGTTAAGTCCGAGGCCGAAAGGTTCTCACATGTGTAATGGTTTTGATTGTATTGAACGTAGAAGCCGCTTGTTTCTGCTGCAGCGTTTTGAACAAATAAAGTCCCAGCTGCTGTTCCTGATTTCTCTTGCGCATTTTGGATGAGTCTTGC
The DNA here is from genome assembly GCA_023954595.1 of Bacteriovoracaceae bacterium. GTDB lineage: Bacteria > Bdellovibrionota > Bacteriovoracia > Bacteriovoracales > Bacteriovoracaceae > UBA845. The sequence continues at coordinate 2,478 of JAGSHJ010000365.1, forward strand.
CATGCACCACTTTATAAAGGGTGAGTGTCTCAGTCAAAGTAGACTGCTTGACTGAGCTTAGACATCCTCTTTAAATGGCAGATAACTTTTTAGTTCTTTAAGTTGTTCACAAATGTATGCGTTCTCAGTTTTTACATGATGCTCAATTGCTTCATGGACTGGTTCAAGAGTTAGTTTATGGGCACTCAGAATTTCAACTGGTCGAAATCCTCTGAGCAATTTCTGCTCACCCTGGGCACCCGCCTCAAATAAGCTTAGGTTGTGTTTCATGCAATATTCAATACCTTGATAATAGCAAAGTTCAAAGTGCAGATACTGAATTTCTTCATGAGGGCTAACTCCCCAATATCTTCCATACAAAGTCGAATCACTCTTTAAGAAATAACTCATAGCGATCATGACACCTTCTCTGTAGGCTGCTATGACAACAGTGTTTTCAGACATGTATGCCTGCATGAGTTTAAAGAAGTCTTCGTTTAAATATGCTTGGCTATATTTCTTATCAATGGTTGTTAGATACAGTTCATAGACCTTGGATACTTCATCGTCTGTCAGGGATTCTAAAACCTTTATTTCAAGGTTAGAGTCTTTTATGAACTGGCGCTCTTTTTTTACTTGTTTTCGCTTTCGGGCCTTGAGTGTCTGTAGGAAGTCCTCGAAGTTATTTTGTTCGACGGTAAAATGATATTGAATAGACTTACGGGTGAAATGGCCGTGATTGTTTAAATACTTTGCCTCATCACCGGTTGCGAATAAAAAATGTGAAGAACTGAGGGCCTTATTCTGTTTTAAAAAGCCATCATAAGCATTCAGTAGAGCTTCTTTGTATTCTGGTTTTGTCACTAAGAGCTTTGATACATTCACTGGTGAGAATGGAAGAGCGCAAACGAGTTTTGGATAATAGGGAAGATTGTTTCTCTGATAGAGATCTGCCCAGGCCCAGTCAAAGATGAATTCCCCAAAGCTATCAGACTTAATATAAGTTGGAAGCATTCCCACTACAATGTCATCAACTATGGCCAGAAAGTACACCGGTG
>JAGSHJ010000289.1 GCA_023954595.1 Bacteriovoracaceae bacterium
AGCCACAGTAGGAGACAGTTTTGAAGAATTAGCAGATATACTAGATAAGGTCAAACAATACAATATAGGAATCTGCCTTGATACAGCACATCTCTTTGCATCAGGTTGTGATTTTCGAACAAAAGAGGAATTTAAACAAACAATTAGACAGATCTCCAACACAATAGGTATTGAAAGTATAAAGTTGTTCCATGGGAATGATTCAAAGGTTGATCTAGGTGAGAGAAAAGATAGACACGAGCATATAGGAAAAGGAAAAATTGGCATAGAAGGGTTTAAAAACATTATTAAGGATCCTACTTTTAAGGATATCAATATGATAGTAGAAACGCCTCCCGATAAGGTAGGAGAAGACATTCAAGTTTTGAAAAACCTAAGAGATAATTAGTCTATTTGCAATTCTATACAGAAAAGGAATCATACATTTATGACACAAATATTACTGGTTGGTAAAGGAGAGGGGGAGCTTTTCATTCTCTCTAAAATGGCAAATCGTCACGGTCTTATTGCGGGCGCTACGGGAACAGGAAAAACTGTAACACTTCAAATATTGGCTGAGAATTTTAGCAGAATAGGAGTTCCTGTTTTTATGTCTGATGTTAAAGGGGACCTCTCAGGCATAAGCAAACCCGGAAAAGAACACCCAAAAATAACTGAGCGCATAAACACAATTGGAATTTCTGGTTTTACTTTTAGCGGAAACCCGGTTGTATTCTGGGATGTTTTTGGCGAACTTGGTCACCCTATCCGTACAACTATTTCAGAGATGGGCCCCTTGCTCTTAAGTCGCCTACTCAACCTAAACGATACTCAAACTGGAGTGCTAACTTTAATATTTAGAATTGCAGATGATGATGGCTTGCTACTTTTAGACATAAAAGATCTTCGTTCAATTTTGCAATATGCTGCAGAAAACGCAGCTGACTTTTCAAAAGAATATGGAAGAATTTCTAGAGCCAGCGTTGGAGCAATTCAAAGAAAACTTTTAACCCTTGAAGACCAAGGAGGGGATATATTTTTTGGTGAGCCGGCTCTTAATTTAGATGATTTTTTACAAACTGATGAAAACGGAAATGGAGTAATTAATATTTTGGCTGCCAACAAATTAATAGGTTCACCCAGAATCTATGCCACCTTTTTACTCTGGTTGTTATCAGAATTATTTGAACAGTTGCCTGAAGTAGGAGACCCTGAAAAACCAAAGTTAGTTTTCTTTTTCGATGAAGCACATCTTCTTTTTGACAACACCTCCAAAGCTCTACAGGAAAAAATTGAACAGGTTGCACGCTTGATTCGCTCTAAAGGTGTGGGTGTATATTTTGTAAGTCAGAACCCTCTAGATATACCAGATGCAGTTTTGGGACAATTAGGAAACAGAATCCAACATGCACTCCGAGCCTACACGCCACGTGATCAAAAAGCAGTTAGGACAGCTGCTCAAACTTTTAGAACTAACCCAAACCTAGATACCGAAACAGCAATTACGGAGCTTGCAGTAGGCGAAGCTTTGGTATCTTTTTTAGACGAAAAAGGACGACCCAACATAGTAGAGCGGGCACTCATTAGACCACCATTTAGCCAAATAGGACCCATAGAACTTAAGGAGCGTAAGCGTATAATTCGGAGCTCTTTAGTCTATGGTTTTTATGAAAAATTAGTTGACCGTGAATCTGCATATGAGATGTTAAAAAAATGAGCAGAACAGGCTCCCAAGAAGACTTCCGCCACAAAGAAAAAACCTGCTCGCCAACGCCAAGGTATTGTAGAAACTATGGCAAAAAGTGCTGCTCGAAGCATTGGAAGACAGATAGCCAATAAACTAATGAGAGGTATATTGGGTTCTATTCTAAAGTAGGAGAGATTAAAACTTTTTCCGACAGTTTCCAGCTCACCATGACCACTGATTGTAAGTAGTTAAGTCAAGACATTCAACTACTACATTAACTGATGGGGATAAAGTCTAAATATTTAAGATCAGACTTTAAGATGTGGGGAATACTAGCGCTAAAACCAACATGTGAAGCAGTAAGATTTAATCCCTCCTTTGATGTATATATCATCAAAAACATTACAATGACAAGCAGTTAAAACATGGAGAGAGTAGACTCGATTTATTGCTACTACAAGACCTATAAAATATATCTTGAAATTGCAGAATATTAAGAGGCAAACCTACACAAGAGTATAAGACTAGCTGTCTTTATGATATATAATCAAACAATATTCTCTCACTGCTGTGCTCTAGGAAGACACTGCTCCGCCACACAAGGTGCTCATATATTTTCTATTGTAAAAATCAGGGCATTTTAGCACTATTTCTCAACTTTAAGTATTGATCTTAACTATTAGTAATCATTGTATATTAATTTTTGCTAAAAGTAGTGTTTTTAGCTCTCTATAAAAACTCTTCTTAACCAATTGAAATCATTGAGTATTCTCAGAATTGCAAGTTTACATAATTGAACATTATCGGACGTGCTTTTAACGGCAAAAAATATGAGTATATATCTCAAACTGAAGCTTTTATATGTCACTATGCTAAACTTTCTATCATGAGTGGCAAGTTCAAAATTCATAGCGATTTCTCCCCAAAGGGAGATCAGCCCCAGGCAATAAAAGAACTCTCAGAAGGGATAGTTCGAGGAGAAAAATATCAGGTGCTTTTGGGGGTCACTGGGAGCGGAAAAACGTTTACAGTTGCAAACGTAATTGTTGAAGTAGAGCGCCCTACCCTAGTCATTGCTCCCAACAAAACTTTGGCTGCTCAACTCTACGCCGAGCTCAAAGAATTGTTCCCTGAAAACTCAGTTAGATATTTTGTGAGTTACTACGATTACTACCAGCCTGAGGCCTACATACCTAGAACAGACACGTACATAGAAAAAGACTCTCAGGTGAATGAACACATAGACAGGCTTCGTCACGCATCAACCACTTCCCTCTTTGAAAGACGAGATGTAGTTATTGTAGCCAGTGTATCTTGTATATATGGTATAGGTGCCCCTGAACACTACTATGGATTGCTCACCATACTTGAGGAGGGGGCGGAGCTCGAAAGAGATATCTTTCTCCAAAAACTCTCCGAGGTTCAGTACGAGAGAACAGGAGTGGATTTATACAGAAGCAGTTTTCGTGTAAAGGGTGATGTCGTAGATATCTTCCCATCTCATCATGACAGCACTGCAATCAGAATTGAATTTTTTGGAGACCAGATCGAATCACTTAAAGAAATTGATCCGCTAAAGGGCACCACGTTAAGACAAGTAAAAAAAGCTGCAATATATCCTGGCTCTCATTATGTGGCTCCAAAGTACAGACACGAGATGGCGATCTCTAACATCAAAAAAGAACTCAAAGAAACATTAGCCCAACTTGAAGAGCGCGGAATGTTTCTCGAAAAACAAAGACTCGAAGAAAAAACAAATTACGATCTTGAGCTTCTTGCCAATTTGGGTTTTTGCTCTGGCATAGAAAATTATTCGAGGCATCTATCAGGGCGACTCCCCGGACAACCTCCTTGGACACTGATGGATTATTTCCCTGATGATTTTTTAATTGTCTTAGATGAGAGTCATCAAATGATACCTCAGCTCAAAGGAATGTATGAGGGAGACAAGAGTAGAAAAACAAATTTGGTGGAGCACGGTTTCAGACTCCCCTCTGCTCTTGATAATAGACCTCTTAGTTTTTCCGAATTTGAGGAAAAGCAAACTCAAACAATATACGTTTCCGCCACACCCGGAAATTATGAGATTGATAAAGCCAAAGGAGTGGTGGTAGAGCAGATCATACGACCAACTGGTCTTTCTGATCCGGAGGTGGAAATAAGGTCGGCCGATAACCAGGTCGACAATCTGTTGGAGGAGATACAAAAGAGAGTAAGTTCGGGTGACAGGGTGCTAGTTACAACGCTCACAAAGAGAATGGCCGAGGATTTAACAGAATACTATAGAGAACTTGGTGTAAATATTCGGTACCTACACTCCGATATTGATACACTTGAGAGAATTGGGATTATTAGGGACCTAAGGCTTGGAAAATTTGACGTGCTTGTGGGAATAAATCTGCTTAGAGAGGGGCTTGATATACCAGAAGTGTCGCTTGTTGCCATCCTTGACGCCGATAAAGAAGGGTATTTAAGGTCTGAAACATCTCTGATTCAGATATTTGGGCGTGCTGCAAGAAATGTTGAGGGAAAAGTCATACTTTATGCCGACCGGGTCACCGGTTCTATGGAAAAAGCTATTTCTGAAACAGATAGAATGAGAAAAATTCAAGA
>JAGSHJ010000243.1 GCA_023954595.1 Bacteriovoracaceae bacterium
GGAGTTCCTGTTTTAAACCTTTTAGGTGCAGTTTTAACTTTTTCAAAGATATTGACGAGATTTTCAGAACTCTCGCAGCCATATCTTCCACCCAAACTCTGTTCTTCGCCAATATGCAGCTTTCCATTTAGAAAAGTCCCCACTGTGACAATCAACTTTGAACAGTTCCACGTGGAACAATCGGTTTCAACGTCAAAACCTGATGTATTATCAGATATTCTCACTACTTTTTCTCTAATAACCTTAATATTAGAAATGCCTTCTATCACCGCTTCTGCAAATTCAGAATAAGCCGTCTTATCTATTTGCACACGTGTAGATTGAACAGCAAAACCTTTACTTTCGTTGAGAGTTCTAAATTGAATTCCTGATGCGTCTGCCAGTTTTGGCATAAGTCCACCAAGAGCATCAAGCTCCCTAACAACCTGTCCCTTACCGACCCCACCAATACTAGGATTACAAGGTGCAGAACCAAGCCCTATTCCTGGTAAAGTAACGATACCAATACTTAAATTTTGAAATTGACTTGCGATATAGGCAGCTTCGATACCAGAATGGCCGCCACCTATGACTAAAATGTCGAATTGATTGTTTTTCATACTAATGTTCCACGTAGAACAATACTATCTGTTATTTACCGATACAAAAGTTATCGAAGATATTGTGCAAAACGTCGTCGGCAGACACTATACCAATCAATTCTGAAATACAATGGCCTATGTTATTTAATTCAGATGAAATTATGGAAATATCTGTTTCAAAAGTCATTAATTGACTATACTCGTCAATTAATCTTTTAGATTCAAATATTTTTTGTTGATGTCTTTTCAAAAGGATAGGCTCATCAGCTATCGCAGCACCGTATTTTTGAGCTGCATAGCTAGTAATTAGGCTTACAGCTACCCTACTGCCATCAACCATAGATACAGAATGAGTATAACGAGGTAATACACGGCCTTCTTGATCATCAAAGATAGAACCACTTTCAGCGCTTGCCCCTATAGAACCAGTTCCGGCGTTTGCCCCTATAGAACCAGTTCCGGCGTTTGCCCCTATAGAACCACTTTCAACTTTTGCCCCTATAGAACCACTTTCAGGTTTTGCCCCTATAGAACCAGTTTCAACTTTTGCCCCTATAGAACCACTTTCAGGTTTTGCCCCTATAGAACCACTTTCAGGTTTTGCCCCTATAGAACCACTTTCAGGATTTGCCCCTATAGAACCACTTTCAGGATTTGTCCCTATAGAACCAGTTTCAGCGTTTGCCCCTATAGAACCACTTCCAGCGTTTGCCCCTATAGAACCAATCATTTGGAGGCCAGGGTTTTCAGGTGATTTAATATTTTCCAAAATTTTTACAAAAGACGGAACTTTAAATAATTTTTCATTTAAAGCATCAAAGCCTTCTCTATCACTATGTGTAATTAGAACTTTATCGAATGAGATATCATTTAGTAGCTCAAAGTAATGTGGATCAAATTCGAATGGATTAACCAATAAAACTTTTATGAATGAGGAGCTTACGAGATCAAGTGCCCTTCTCACCCCTTCCATCTCAATACTGTCCTCCGAACTTCGGATACCAGCAGTATCTACAAGCCTAAAGTTAATACCGTCTACTAGCACATTTTCACTGATATAATCCCTGGTAGTACCAGCAATTTCAGTAACAATGGCACGTTCCTCACCTACGAGTAGGTTGAAAAAGGTACTCTTACCTGAATTTGGTTGCCCCACTATAACAATCTCTGGATTGATGAGCTTAGATGAGTCACCACTAACCTTAGAGAACAAACTATTAATATCATTTGAAAGCAGTTTAAAGCTCTCCCTTAACTGCCTTGTCCCCTCTTCCTCACCGATGTCGTCTAAAAAATCGATTGATAGCTCTACACTCGATTTGTGATTCAAAAAGCTCTTATGAAGTTTAAGGTAACTTTTTTGTAAACTTCCACTCATCAAAGAAAAGCCTTGTTGTAATGCAAACTGTGAATTTGCATTCAAAAGAAGGTCAAGGCCTTCAACCTGTGAGAGATTCAATTTTTCGTTTTTTAAGGCTCTATAAGAAAATTCGCCAGGATATGCCAATCTAAAGTTTGCATGGTCACAAAAAATATCTAATATCCTGTTAACGTTTAATACATTTCCATGCACTGACAACTCTAAGATATTCTCACCATTGTAACTATTAGGTCCTTTGAAGAACACAGCAACAACTTGATCTAAAATTTCTCCACAGTGAACCAAATCACAGTAGTAGGCCTTTCGCGGCTTAATTTTGTTGGTATCTATGGATAGGAAATCTTGGAATACACTTATCTCATCAAACCCAGATAAGCGAATGATCGCTATTGCACTATTGGAAGTGTTTCCACTACTGCAAGCAACAATAGGATCATCATTATAGAGAAACTGCATATAACTTAGGTTCGTTTATAAACAAATAATTGCTGTCCCATCCCCATCAAAGTGGAAACGAAGATATAAAGAGTCAGGCCGGCCGGGAAATCTTTCATAAATACAGCAAAGATTAGTGGCATAAATAGCATAACTTTCTTTTGAACTGGATCACTAATAGAAGTTGGCATTAGTTTCTGATTAAGAACCATAGCAAGACCCATCAAAACAGGTAGAACGTAAAATGGATCTTTTTCAGAGAGGTCATGAATCCAGAAATAAAAAGGAGCATCTACCAACTCAACAGAACTATATAGAACACGATAAAACGCAAAAAATACTGGCATTTGAAGAATCAATGGGAGACAGCCTCCTAAAGGATTTGCCCCGGCCTTCTTGAATAAAGACATTGTCTCTTGCTGCATTTTTTGAGGATTATCTTTAAACTTTTCTCTTAATTTAGTTAACTCTGGCTGAATCTCTTGCATCTTCTTCATACTCTTAAAAGATTTGAACTGAAGAGGAAATGTAAGCATCCTTATAATAATAGTTAACAAGATAATAGAAATTCCGTAGTTCGGAAAAATAGAGTAGAAAAATTGAAGTCCACGTAGGATTGGAACAGCAATAATAGCCCAAATCCCAAAATCAATTGATTGTTGCAGATTATGTCCAAGCCCAGTCAAATAATCGTATTCCTTACGTGCAAAAATTTGCTTAAATTTAAGATCTCCAACCTTATCAGGGCTTCTTAAATCATAAACACCCTTCTCATTGGTATGAAACTTTAAAAGCTTTTTACCATCTAAAACATTCGCAAAAAGGTGGTAATCGTTATCTACACTCACCCAAGATATTAAAGCCTCACCTCTTTCTGCACCATCAACAGTTAAAGTGTTGTATTCATCAGTATAGTAAGCGAACTGCTTAACTGCAGCACCACCGCCCATGGCAAGAAAGCTCCCAGAACTGTCTTCTTCTAACGTCTCTTTAAAAACAAATCTATATTTGAATGGATTAACCGAATTAATAGAATAAACCAAATAACCCTTATCACTTAATTCAACAGTTCCACTAACGCCGTCAATGCTAGAGAAGCTAGCTTTGGTAGAAGAAACTTTTTGAAGATCGAATTGGATTGATTTGTAAACATCGCCAATTAAAAATTGAATGCCATTATTAGAAGGAGAGAAAAAGCTATGCATTTCAGAGCCAGTTTCTCTAAATAGCGCATCAACCACTGACAGTTCGTTATTCAATTTATAAGAGTTAGTATCGTTCTCTAGAACAATCTCTACAAGGCCTACAGGAGCCTCTACAACACCAGAATCAACAATATCCGGAGCAACGTCTTTAACCTCAGTTGAAGTGCTTGAAGTCTCTACAGGTTTTGCGTCATATTGTGGTTTTGGTGCGAAAAAGTACTGCCATCCAAATAAAATTAAACCTGACAATACTACGGCTAATAAAGCTCTTTTTTGATCTTGTGCCATTTAAGAATTTCCTTGATAAAGATTTTGCACTTTCTATCAAAGAAATTAAGAAAAGTCATGAATTGGCTATTTTTTTAAAACCTGACTCCAAGTCTCTATTCACACTCAAGCCAGCACTTTTAATATCTCTGAATTTCTTTTTATTTAAAACGATGACGACTTCCTTTCCGATGGAACGAAAGTCACTTTGGCGAAAGTACTCCCTAATCTTCCTCTTAAGGAGATTGCGTTGAACAGCATTACAGATCTTACCTGAAATACTGATACCAATGCGTGTTTTCTCTGAATTTTGCTGTGAAGCTTTGTAGAAAAAAAGGAAAAGACCGCTCGATGCAAAAGATGCCTGATCTCTCAGGTACTCGAAGTCTTTTGCGTTAAGCAGTCTACTATTTTTAGAAAATTTAAAATCCAACGATTACTTGCGTCCAGTTGTAACGCTTAAACGTTTTCTTCCTTTCTTTCTTCTGGCTTTGATAACATTCTTTCCACCAGGAGAGCTCATTCTCTTAAGAAAACCGTGTTTACGTAATCTTTTAACTTTCTTCGGTTGCCAAGTTCTCTTACTCATATGCAATTCCCTATTTTTTTAGTTCTAAAGGTTGTTATATTTATAGGATAAAGCGCTCTGGGTCAATATAAATGATTGAAATAATCACAAAAAAAATAGTTTCATTGAAATTGACTTTTCCACATGCTAATTTCCTTTTCCACATAACAAACGTATTTGGGGGAAGATCATTTATGTCAGACAATTTTCCAATCAGCCACTTTTTCACGACTCCAAACCAAAGTAATAACAAAGACTTAAACCAAGAATCTAATTTATTTGGAGACCGAAAAAGTGAAACCAGCATGATGAAATCAATGCTGAGTTCCGAGTCTTTAAGTGACAATAAATTGACAGAATCCCAAAATTCTCCCTCAAACCAATCAACAGATTTTGAGTTAGAAGAGCTAAAAAGTATAACGGACGAAATTTTATCAATACTAAAGGACAGTATTCAACCACATAAGTTTAAAGCTTATTTTGAGAATACTTTTACTGTGTCAGCCTTAGGAAA
>JAGSHJ010000237.1 GCA_023954595.1 Bacteriovoracaceae bacterium
CAGCCCCCAACCCGAGTTTCACAAACTCAAGTAGACCCTATTCCGAAGAACTTCAACACAGGCCTGTCTTACAGGAGCAAGTATTACTGGAGAGGGCAATGGTTCTATGGAGCATCGGCCGGGATTTTTCTCCCATACGTAAGCTATGCCAACAATGATCTATATCTTTATATGGGTGGGGAAATTGGCGAGAACCTATTGCTTGGGGAAAGTGATACAAATGAGAGTGGCTTTGGAGAAGTCGAAAAGGATTGGCAAGGTTTAGACTTCGGAGTTGTTAAAACTTTTGAGATCTCAAAGGATGTATTGGATATAAGTTTGGGTGGTTGGTATTTTTGGTATTTTAAATCTCAAGATATCGGAAATGATGATATTGATAATAGCTTTGCAGACCTAAGGCTCTCTTTAGTATTTAAGTCCCTACCTTTAACACCCACACTAACATACAGTCATTACATTAGATCAGACAGCGACTACTCAAAGCGGACAGCTGAGGATTACTATATAACATTAGCTGCCTCCAAAGAATTTAACCTAGACGCGAATGCGACATTTACCATAACTGGGGACATAAACTATTGGAACTATGCCTCAAAAGAAGAGAGTCCCCTATATGGTAACCAAGGAGAGGTTCCTTCAGGGATAAGTGATTCTGTATTTAAATTTGTTTTTTCTTGGGTACACAATGATACGACATTCACGGCTGGTATGAACTATGCACATGTCTTTCATGAGAAGTTTGACTACACCCAAGGTGATGAATTCGATAGAAATAAATTTTGGTCAACAATTGGAATAGACAAGGCCTTTTAAGCATTTTTTAATTAAAGCAATCGCACTTCATTAATATGGAAAGCGTGAAACTTCAAAGATTACACTTTCTTCTTCCATATCTAAATCAATTCCATTTTTGTTAATATAGGGAAAGCCTAACTTTTTTCTGATCTTATATGCTGCAGTTTCTTTTAAGGCCTCAACATCACTTTTGCCAAGTTCTTTAGCTTTTTTAAATAAAAGAAAGTTGTCCAACCCTAGGTTGGTTCTAATCTTTGTGACATAAGGGTGTTTATGAAGGGCCTGTGCAAACAGGATAGTTCCTATTTTATTTTTTTTAACTTTAACGCTCAAATGAGAAATAAAAAGAGAGTTCTGTTCAGGATAATGCTTGTAGAGAATTCTTCCGATTTCCTCACCACTATCAAGAGTCCTTGAGATCCCGTCAAAGTAGTAAAATCCGTCAGTCGTCTGCTCTTTTAAATCAGTAAATTCCCCCATGACACTATGGCGATTTTCACTTAAATATTGCCTCGGGATCTTATTATGTAAAAAGGCCCATTCACAACTGGCACTAGCACAAAACGAAAAGATTAAAGAAAGAAGGGTAACAGCTCTCAACATAGAACCTTTATCGGCATATAATTGAGTAGACTTTAAAATGCACCAAAAAGGACATTACTAACAAGGACTCCTGCCACACATGTCATAGAGTATAAGAACTAAAGCTAAGAATGGTTGAGTGGTAAAGAAGATAGGGACAGCATGTGCCCCTATCTAAAATTTCTTTTAATTGGTCTATTCAACCGATGCTTCAACTTCAAGGTTTCTACATTTTAAAATCATCTTGTCATAGAATTCATTTACATGTTTATCGAAATAAACTTCCAAACTACTTATTTTACTATCTGTACCTAAAATAAACTCTGCAGAGGTAATATTAACACTTATACCCTCGTCAACTAAGTAGCGTTTAAAATAACTTGTAAATGACCTCGAATAAATTGTCTGCCCAGAATCCGAAGTAGTAGACCTTAGATACATAATACATTGTGACTCATAGTTAGGACTGGTCATAGTCTGTAAGAACTCTACCCTTGCAGCAGAATTTATAGCATTTAACCCGTCCTGAGCTTCATTGGAGATAAGCATATTCCCAGAGAAAGTATCCCAAGTGATGAGCCCGTCAGCGATACCTTGACTGTCTATGTAATCCCCAATATTCGAAACATCCCCACTAGGCTCGTCCACAACCTCATCCTGACCTCCGTCGCCGTTGTCCCCATCATTGATTACAAAAGATGCATCTTCCGTTAGGTCTCTACATTTTAAAATCATAAAGTTAAATCCATTTATTTCTGTATCGAAATAAACTTCCAAGCTACTTACCTTGTCACTTTCTAAAATGAATTCTGCAGTTGTAACCTTAGCTACAACATTTTCATTAACTAGGTAGCGCTTAAAGAAACCTGTAAATGACCTTGAGTAGATTGTAGCTTTCGCGTCAGTTGTACTAGATCTTAAGAACATTATACATTGTGACTCATAGCTAGGACTAGTCATGGTTTCCAGAAACTCTTTTCTTGCAGCAGTATTGAGTGCATTTAATCCGTCCTGAGCTTCATTGGAGATAAGTAAGTTCGAAGAAAACGTATTCCAAGTAATTAGGTCATCAGCAATTCCCTGGGCCTCCACATACTCACCGATATTCGAAAAATACACAGGCGGCTCTTCTACTGGAACATCGTCCTCTTCAAAAGAAGCATCTTCTTCAAGACTTCTACATTTCACAATCATTTTGTCGTTAAATTGATTTATCTTTTTATCGAAATAAACTTCTAAGCTACTTATTTTCCCGTTATCGCCTATGATAAAGTCTGCAGAGGTAATATTGATAGTAACATCCTCGTTAATCAGGTAGCGCTTAAAATAGCTTGTAAATGACCTAGAATAAATTGTCTGGCCTGAATCATCGGTAGTAGATCTTAAATACATAATACATTGAGACTCATAGTTGGGGCTTGTCATGGTTTCTAGAAATTCTTTTCTTGCTGCGGTATTAAGCGCATTTAATCCATCCTGTGCCTCATTTGAAACAAGCATATGATCTCTAAAGATCTCCCATGTTATCAAATCATCTGCGATATCTTGAGAGGCCATATATTCAGTCACATTTGATACATAACTAACTGGTGTATCATCACCTGGGTCAACAGGATCTACTGGATCGACAGGATCTACTGGATCGACTGGGTCCACTGGGTCTGTTTCCTCTATAATGCTAAACGACCCTACAGAGTTTTCCCACTTATGCATTGTTGACCAGCTTGAAGACCACAATCCAAGAGCGACCCTATAGTCTCCAGTTTCAAGTTCGGCCGTTTCTGTGAAGTTATATGTAATTCTTTTTGGAACATCTGCTTCTAGATTAACACCGTTAAAAAATGACTTCGTAATGAGTACATCATTGCTGTCATAGATATGAAGACCGGCATGTAAGTTACTTTGATCAATTGTTGCTTTGATATCTATGTTAAATTCAATCGACTCACCTTTAACCACAGAAACCTTTGTGTCTACCGGATTTGTGAAGGTAAACTCAAGAGGAGGGTCATTATTTACTACTCCTGGAGGGTAAGCATCTGGTGTACCATCGTCGACTCTCTTATATACACGTATATAATCAATATCCATAGTTGACGGGAACCTTGTATTTTCATTAGGGTAGCCTGGCCAGTACCCGCCAACTGCAAGGTTTGCTAATAAATACACAGGAGTGTCTGGAACGTGTGAATCAATTCGACTTACTTCTTCTCCATCAACATAGAATATAACTAGGCCCTCTTTCCAATCGACTCCAAAGGTATGAAAGTCTGCTGAGAAATCTGGCCCTTCAAAAGATCTATGAATATTTCCACCATACCCACCGGTGGATGTTGGATAATGAAGAGTTGTATGCATTTTGTTAGGCTCATGCCCTAACCACTCAACAACATCAATCTCAGGTGGCCATCCACCGATAGGCTTTAGCCAAAATGCTGGCCAAAAACCTTTCCCTGCAGGGAACTTGGCCCTCATTTCAAAGTATCCATATGCCTGTGTAAACCTTTCTAAGTTTTCACACTCTGGACCACTCTCCCACTTATTACAACCTGCTGTAGTGATCATACCTGAAGTATAATCAAGATCTTTCTTTGCAGGGTAACAATCTGCTTGAGCAACAGCTTGCTCTTTAGCAGTGATTTTCAATTTACCATCCTCAAACGAAAACGCATCGTCTACATAACATTGGCCTTCGTTATTACCTGGAAGGGTTTGGTTACCCCAGTAATCTTTTGTCTTCCACTTAGTTCGGTCAAGAGCACCTTGATCGAACTCATCTTGAAATGTCATCTCCCAACCACTATAAGCATTACCAGAGACTGTTAAGGCAATTAATAATGCACTAGTTTTACCTTTCCTTAAAAGACACTTCATTGATACTTTCATAAAGTTCTTCATGGTGGTTCCTCCAGATTACTGTACGCTGTTATTTAGGTTCTTATTATCGTCAGCAGGCTCTGGAGTTTTAAGGCAAAGTCAAGAAGTGGCATGATATCAAAAACATAGACGGATCACTTATGACATTTAGAATATAACAACGCCACCTTTCCTTGGCTCTAAACCAAAAAAATGAAGTAAACCTAATTAAAACAAGAGTAATACCAATGTCCAACTTTTAGGTAATCAAGCCCAGTTAACGATTTATAAGTTTCATAAACTAAGGATGTGTTTTTTCATAGCAGACATCAATGGTGGCCACCAAAGTCAGAGATGACAAATGGGCAAGTCATTCACAAATTCTTTAACGCCTCCTCTTTCAAAGAGTCATTTCTCAAATGTCGATGAATAAATACTTTTTCCATCTTCAGTATTAAGCCGAACAGAAATAGTTTTTTTAATTTTCTATTATTCATTAGAGCATTTGAAGAAAACGTAGGACCTCATGGGTAATCTGAATAGATACTGCGAAGAATAGCTGTTGTTTAAAAATGACCTTCATCCCAGAATAAGGGTTTGGACTGGGATTTCGAAAATATTACTTAAAAAAATACTTTGTTTGGTTTCCACTTCCAGTCTTTACTAACAATTCCATATCTACTCCTTCTCTTAAATCTCGACTAGATGTTGCAGATGAAATATTTTTAAATAAACTTAGGTATTCTTTACGGCTAAAATGTTTTTTCTTGAAGTACTGCTTAGAATATTTAATGCGATCAA
>JAGSHJ010000103.1 GCA_023954595.1 Bacteriovoracaceae bacterium
GGGGCATCGACCTTTGCAAATATTCGGTATTGATTACTACTTTTTACAGTGAAATTCATAAATGCGTTTCCAGCATTATTATCATTGTTTTGGTAGAGCTGACTTCCTTGATCAGGAGTCCAGAAATATTTAATACCGCCATCATCACCAGAAACCATTGGTGCTCCAAGCATTGCAGTCTCTGCACGAAGAGCAATGTTCCCATCATCCGCGGCATTACTTGGATCAAGTTCAACAGCTAAAGGTTGTGACTCATCTGTTTGATTTGGGAAAGTTGGTTCATTATTTCCACTTCCACCATCATCACCAGTTGTACCACCACCGGCAGCAATAAAGAGTCTCTCTTTTTCATCTTTCCAATCATTGATACTGTCTTCGATTGTAACTGAGTTTGCCTGGCAATCAGACCAACAGTTGTGATTTGAAACTCTAAGTTTTTGAACCATTCGAGAAGCGCTAACATTATTAAAGTCGACTTTGTTATTATTAACAATTGCATCGTGAGCTTGAGTTGCATCTGTAACAGCATGAAGAGGTTGTTGAAAACTTCCATGACAATTGGCACATCTCATTTTTGTAAGATTGTGAGTCGTTGTTGAAAAGGCCTGAATACTTAAGGCACGAGTATCAATATTTGATCCGTTAGTGCCATTTGTATCGGTGGTGTTTGGGCTAGTTGACTCTTGTATGTCAGAGTTTACCTTAGACTTATTAGATTTTTGGGGAATACATTGGTTGTAGACTCCCAAGAGACTAAAAAGAAGAACGACTACGAAATATTTCTTATGTTGTTGACCTTTCAAAATTCAACCCTCTTATGTAATCTTGTTAAATAATAAATACTGGTTCAAGTTAGCTCCAAACGGATTGTCTCCCACCACATTGGCAAGATTTCCTTCTTCTCCGTGAAGAGATAAGTAATTTGCGACAATGGCCTTGGCTAAGTTCGTTACAGAGTTAGAAGTTGCCATTGCACCATTTTCAACTGCTCCGTTGGCCTTAAAGTGTCCAACTTGTCTTCGACCAGTTCTAAGTGTTGCTCTTCCTGCATTTCTATAGAGTAGGGTAAAAGCACTTGATCTTTGACTAGAATCTCCAGTCCATGCAAATTTACCTCTACCGTCTGTGCTGTCATCAACAATTGCTTTTGCAGAAACACCACCATCGGTAAAGACATAAATCATGACATCCTTACCTTTTAGGGCAGCTAATTGAAGAACTCTACCTATGAGCTCACCAGCTTCGTAGTCTCTAATTTCACCTCTGGCACGATCTTTTGTATGGTAATCATAACCACCTTTTTCAATCGTCCCAGCTCCGATGTATCCATCGAGAACTAGTTTTGCAATCGTTGCAGTTTTTCTTTGATTACCATTTCCAAGGTTATCGAATGCCATTGAAACCATTGGATCATTTCTTGGGTCAAGTGTATCGGAACTATATTTGTTAATGAGGTCATTACTTTGAATATAACCACATTGAACTAGGGTTTTAATTTGTGAAGGCAGTGACATATTTGAAAGTCTTTGTAATTTACTTTCACTTAGCCTTTCGATTGTCTTCATAATTTTTTGAGCTTTGTTTTGATCAAAGACTTCGTGAAGTTTACCAACACTTACTAGTCCTAAAGCATCTTCAGGTCTGTTAATAATTACAGGTTGAATAGCAGGATCGATTGATTGGGGAGGTGCCGTTGATCTACCACCAGTCTCAGTGTTTCTTGAGCCCGTCAGTTGAGTCAGCTCTCCAGCTGCTCCGGCCTTCGCTAACCAGTACATTGGGTTATGAGGATTGTTTCCTGTATCATCAGATGAAGAAGTACAAAAAATTCCACCATCTACTTTTTGTCTTGTTGCTGTTGCAGTTGTTGCCTGAATACCTCTAAGGATTCCTGAGTCACTGTGAAACTTAAGGCCAAGTTCACTATTTAACATTCCTGTATTGTTTGGATGAAACTGTGAGGGAAGACCTAAACTTGTATAATCTTGTAAGAAGTCCATTTGGCCACCAGCTCCGCCAACCATAACATTGGAACCAGCAAAGTTTGCACCTCCAGAGAGATCAAAAACAATGACAGGAGTTTTTTGTCCCATCACACTTGTATCTACTGCTCCACACTCAATAGCATGGGCTACATTTGATCGAAGTAGGGAAAATAGGCTAGGAGCAGCGACATAACTTAATCCGGCTATAAAACCTTGCCCTAGAAAATCTCTTCTCGATTTAAGCTCATGTCCTTCCAAATAGCATGGACTGTTTAAATCTTGTTTTTTCTTTTTCTTACCCATCGCTATATCCTTACAGCATTGTCACGTTAAGTGAGGCCAGTGTTGCAATACAAACACCTTTTGCAATTTTTCTTGTTGTGCTTGAAGCACCGAGGTTTTCACCAACTTTTAACTCATTGACTAAAGTTTGAAGCTCAAGACCGGCAGGACTTCTTCCTGCAAGATCAACTCCAAGACCCCAAAAACTATTAAGTGTTAAATTTATAAAGTTACTTGTACCGTTGGAATCAAAAGCATTGTTTGCTGTTGCACCAAAATTAAACCCAGACCAAACGTTTGCTCGAAGAGTTGTGTCGTTAACAACTGTATCGCAGTATTCTGCCGCTAACTTTGTTACAGCCACTTGATGAGCAGCTAGGAACGTATCAATTTTATTATCAGTAGGAAGTTGCGCAATAATATCTTGATAAACATTATTAATATTACTTCTATCAATTCGAACACCTGTCAAAGCAGACATAGTCTTATTGATTTGTTCAAAGTTCTTGATACCAATATCAGCTTGATCTCCATCAGGACCAGTATTTCCACCATTAGAACCACTTGTTGCTCCTGCAATAAGTTGATCTCTAATCGTTTTCCAATTGACTATACTTTGTTCTAGTTCAGCGGCATCACTTGCGCAGTTCGACCAGCAATTGTGCATATTAACTCTTAACTTTGTAACTAATCTTGAATTGGGAATATCAAAAAAGTTAATTTTATTAGTATCAATGAGTGCATCAAAGGCTTGAGTCGGATCAGCAACTGCATGAAGTGGTTGTTGAAAGTTACCATGACAATTCATGCAATGTGCTTTTGTTAATAGGTGAGTTGTTTGACTAAAGGCCTGAACTGAAAGAGCTTTTTCATCGACAACAACGGGGTCACCAGTTGTACCGTTTGTTCCATTTGTGCCGTCTGTCCCTGTTGTACCAGTAGTACCTGTTGTTCCATTGGTTCCATCTGTTGACGTCGTTGTACCGTTTGTACCGTCAGTACCATTAGTTCCTGTATCCCCAGTGGTCGTGGATGTCGTATTAAGAGTTTGATCATCAGACTTCTTAATTTTCTTATTTGTTTTTTGTTCTAATACACAATTGTTATATGTGAAGAGAACAGTTAGGAGCATCATGAATGTTACACTAACTCTATGCCATCTTGTCATGACTATTCCCCCATACATTGAACGCTAGTTTTAGCGATCAACCTTCTCATTGAGTAATTACCAGTCGTCTCAAAATCGTTTGCAAGACTCATTACAAGACTTTTTTCTTGATCAGACATTGGGTCTTTCAGGCAAACAAGTTTGAATACTTTTTGAGACATGCACTCTGAAAAAGCACGACTTCTAGTGAGCATGGCCCCTAAACTACGTGCCCCATTCCCTTGCTGTAATCCTCTCCAGCCTAAGGAAGAATTTTGTCCATCCTTCCAAAGATTTGTCCAAGCATCATTCGATTGAACCCAACCTTCTGAGAAAAGTACGTTAGCGTTGATTTTTTCTGCAACTTGTCCAGGAGTGTGTTCAAGTTTTCCATCGACAAAATCGAAGTAAGCAAATGCTCCACCTAGAGCATCTTGACCAGAGTGACAACCAACACACATATTTCTAAATGTACGACTGTCTCCTCCTGGAGCTCTATCGACATCACGACGTACGTGATAATCAGATAGGTTAATATCGTGGAGAGCTTCAAAGTCTTTACAAAGATAATTCATAAAAGTGAACCTTGTAACTCTTCGATTTGTCCCAGCAGAATAAAATGATAAACCTGCAGCTCTAGTAGTGTTAACTCCTGCTGTGTCTGCGATTCCATTCATTGCAGTTTGAGATCTTTGAAGAAGAAATTCTTTTAGGTTTACATTATTACTTTCAGCTTCCGCATAGTGATCATTACTATCAACTGTATAAGGAGCAATTGTCGATCCAGAGTTTGGACTTACAATATAAAGAAGGTCTGCACTTAAAACTTGATTGAAAGGAACATTGTCTCTTACAAGTCCTAGGACTGTGGCCACGTAATCATTAAAAGGAACTCTTGGACTTTCATCTGCATTTGTCCAGGCCTTGACCCAGTTCTTTAAAGTTGTTCCATAGAATTCTGGATTATCCATGGCAATGCTTGCAGCAGCTTCTGCGTTTCCAGCATTAATATATGTTTCCATCATCCCTAACACTTGGGGGGAAGGTGGAACACCTGCAATTCTATTGTGAAGTCGCCAAGCTTGCTCTCTTGATCCGGCCCAAACATTTATTGCTGAACACAAAACCAAAAAACACACATAAAATTTTATATGTTTGATATCTCACTCCTAGTAAAACAAAACAATTCAATGGACTTATCGGAGTTATCGAAACGAATTAAAGAAGAATATACCCAAGTAAGGAACTCGGGAAAAAATGTCTTGAAGTGAGATGATGTTAGACGAAAGAGGGGGTTCAAAGACTCAAAATTGTGTCAGAATCAATTTGTCTTAAAGGTTCTATTAGTTTCAAGGAGGAAACATCATGAAAAAGTTGATTCTTTTTGTCTTTTTAATTTTCGCATCGAGATCATTTGTGGCTAACGCTTGCGATGAAAATGGTAATTCAGGATATTTACCAGAAAATGACATGTACATTAGTGTAGACGATAAAATGGCCGGTGATATGACCGAAGCTCGTTTTAACGAAATCATTGATAAAATTGCTGCTGTCTATGAGCCTATTGTTAGGTCTAAAAGAGGGAAGCTTAAAGTAAATAGAAAATGGAAAGATGGTACGGTTAACGCCTCAGCTCAGAGATCTGGTAAAACGTGGATTGTGAATATGTACGGTGGTCTTGCGAGACATGCTGATGTAACAGATGACGGGTTTGCTATGGTTGTTTGTCATGAACTTGGACATCATCTTGGTGGAGCTCCAAAAGTAGGTTCTTTCTTTAATAAGTGGGCCTCTAATGAAGGTCAATCAGACTATTACGGATCATCTAAATGTTTTAGAAGAGTTTACGCAAACGATGACAACGTAGCTATCGTTGCTGCCATGGAAGTTCCTGAGTTTGCGACTAAGAATTGTATGAAAGCTTGGTCAACTCAAGATGACATTGCTCTTTGCCAAAGAGCTGCAATGGCCGGTAAATCACTTTCAAAGCTGCTGGCTAGAAGTGGAACACCAAAGTTCTCAACACCTGATTCTTCAGTTGTGACAAGAACTAACCACCGTCACCCAGCTGGACAGTGTCGTTTAGATACATATTTTCAAGGTGCACTTTGTGAAAAAGATGTTACTGACGAAGTTGACAATAGAGACGCTAAAAAAGGTGTTTGTAATAGATCAACAGGTCAAAAGATTGGTAATAGACCACTTTGTTGGTACAAGCCTTAATTTCAATTAAACTTTGATGTTATAATAAAAGGGGCTCTTTAGAGTCCCTTTTTTTTTGGAGTTATTTAATTGGAAGTCATTGATAAAAGTCGATTTGATATAACAGTTGGAGAGTTGCCTCTCAATCCTGTGAAAATGATATCTCATGAGTCAAAGATTGGTGATGTCATTACGATGATGCAAAAGGAAGGATTTGGCTCGGCACTGGTTGAAGAGAATCAAACTCCATGTGGGATTGTGACTGAGCGAGATCTCATCATGAAATACTCCGGCAACTATAATGAATTTTTAGAACTTCCCATCACAGATATAATGACAAAAAAACTTATCACTATCTCAAGCTCTGAGGCGGTAGCAACTTGTATGAATCTTATCGGAAGAAAGAGAATTCGCCACATCCCAGTCAGTGATGAAAGTGGAAAAGTTGTTAAAATGATTTCAGTGAATGACCTTTTAAAGTTCATCATTGATACTTTTCCAATCGCAGTTAAGTCTATAGGCCCCTTGAGAGAGTGGAGTGTTAATCAGATTCACGTCCAAGATGAAAACTTCAGCTTTGCTGCTGATAAAGGAACGAGTGGAATAAGTGGATCAATTTTTATGACTCCTTTAAAGAAGGTTGTCACAAAAGATCTTGTAAAGATAGATGTCAGTAGCAGTATTAACCAAGTTATTGAAGCTATGCAGAAGTTTAGAAATGGTATGGTGATTTTGACTCAACATGAAACAATGTTGAAGGGAATCATCACAGAAAGAGATATTTTGAGGAAAGTCTTAGGAAAACATGAAGTTGGAACAAATATTCCCGCAAAACAATTTATGACTCCCAATCCAGATACTCTTTTGGAAAAACATATCTTGAGTTATGGAATCAACAATATGTTTACTGGAAGATATCGAAACATAATCCTTGTTGATGAAGAAAGAATTCCGGTCTCTTATGTTAGCCTTGTTGATATCATTCAACTCATTTCAGAAAAAATCAAAAACGCATAAAATTTTAAGGCCCATGTCGAAAACCTCCGAAAAGTAGCTAACGCTGGAGTGTTTTCAAATGACTATTACAGTAATCCTTGGAAATTTATCTTACATGTTAGTGGCCTGCTCTTTTATGGTGAGAGATATGCTCTGGCTAAGAGGCCTCTCAATTATGGCATCTTGTTGTGGGATTTTTTATAGTTCAACGGTTGCGAAAACTCCACTTTGGACTCCTATTGTTTGGAGCTGTGTCTTTATAGGTCTAAATGTTTATCATATCTCTAGATTGATTTTAGAAAACCGAGGAATTACATTTACAGATAAAGAACAAGAGCTTTATCAAACTTGTTTTTCTACACTAAGTCCGCTTGAGTTTAAAAAACTTAACGATATCGCTGAGTGGAAACAAATTTCAGAAAATGAAAAAATTATAGAGCAAGGTCAGAAGATGACGAGTCTCTATCTCATCTATAGTGGAATCACCAATGTTGTTGTTGACGGAAAAAAAGTAGCTGAGCTTAGAGATGGTCAGTTCATTGGCGAGATGAGTTTTATGACTGAAGGTGATGCAACTGCAACAGTTGTTTCTGAGCACCCAACTGAGTATTTAACTTGGAACCAGGAAGGACTAAAAGGATTGATGGCCAGAAACCCGTCGTTACTTTTCAGCCTTCAAAAATCCATGGGAACTCAACTTTCAAATGCGATTAAAGAAGGAAATAATCAATCAGCTGCTTAAGTTTTTCAAAGCGGCCTTGAGTGTTTCATCTTTTTTGGCAAAACAAAACCTCAGGTATTTTTTCCCTTCATCTCCTTTTATATAAAAGGCCGATGGCGGAATAGAAGCTACTTTTTTAGTTTCAATCAACTCCGTACAATAATCCACATCATTGAGTTTGGTATGTTCTTCAATCGGCACCATGACAAAATAGGTGCCTTTCGGAACAATGGGGTTGTAACCACAATCCTTAAGACCTTTGATAAAGAGGTCTCTCTTCTTTTGATACATTTCTCTAAATCCAGGAAGGTAATCATCGAGTTTCTCTAAGGCACTTGCTACTGCATCTTGAGTCGGTTGATTAACACAGAAGGTATTAAATTGATGAACCATTCTGATGGCATGAGAAAGACTTTCTGGAGCACAGGTCCAGCCAATTTTCCACCCCGTTAGTCCAAAAGTTTTTCCAACAGAAGAGATAGTAACTGTTCTTTCTTTTAGACCCTTGAATGTTGCAGGAGGAAGGTGGATATTATTATCAAAAAGAAGAAACTCATAAACTTCATCCGACATAAGGTAAGTATCAAACTCTTTTATAAGAGAGGAGAGTTCTTCGAGTTCCAGAGTATCAAATATTTTTCCTGAAGGGTTATGAGGAGTGTTTAGAATAACCAACTTTGTTTTAGAACTAAAGGCCTCTCTAAGTTCATTACTGTTCCATTTAAAATCATTTGTTTTCAAAGTGACTGGAACGGGAATTCCTCCCGCTAGTTGAATGCTCGCCAAGTACGAATCGTAAAATGGCTCAAAAATGATGACTTCATCTCCAGGATTTACGAGTGCAAGAATGGTTGAAAATATCGCTTCTGTTGCCCCATTCGTTATTGTGATCTCTGTATTTGGATTGTAGTCAAGGTCATAAAACTTTTTATAGTTTTTAGAGACAATTTGGCGGAGACTTTTGATTCCCTCCAGAGGAGCGTATTGATTGATATGTTTGTCTCCTTTTTCGAGACTTTTCTTCGCCAAGTGAATAATCCACTGGGGTCCATCAAAGTCAGGGAACCCCTGACTTAGGTTGATGGCCTGATTTTTATGGGCCTTTTTGGTGAGAGTAGCAAATATTGACTCTTTGAAGCTTTTAACAACAGATGAGGTTTCTTTCACTGGTGTAATCCTGGATAGATAACGCTGAGCGTTTCTTAAATTAATATGAACTTTTAAAATTTATATCTTTATGCACCTTGTTTTGAAATATATAATTTTCTAATGACGCACTCTTTTCCACTACTCATTCCTTCTATTAAAAGTGTTTTAAAAAATAAGTTTGGACACCCTAGTTTCAAGGGTCATCAAGAACAAATTATTAATCATGTTTTGAATGGTGGTGATGCGCTGGTTTTAAAACCAACCGGTGGTGGGAAATCTCTTTGTTACCAACTTCCGTCAGTGCTTCTTCCGGGCGTAAGTGTCGTTATTTCTCCTTTGATCTCTTTAATGAAGGATCAAGTGGATTCTCTGTGTCGAAAAGGCATTCGAAGTGCTTATTTAAATTCATCTCTTAAAAGAAGTGAAGAGAGAGAAGTTATCTCGGCGGTTGAAAATGGTGAGATCAAAATTCTCTATGTCAGTCCAGAGCGAATGCTCAAGGCTGGTTTTATGGATTGGCTTGA
>JAGSHJ010000036.1 GCA_023954595.1 Bacteriovoracaceae bacterium
AGAAATAAATGGATTAAATATTCTTGGGCAACGTTTTTATATACTGTCCCTGTAGCACTTTCTATTTTTGGCTATTTAAGTTTGACGTGGGTGTCTCTAGCGTTGTTGCTTTCAAGCTTAGTATTGGTTTTTCAAACAAAATTTCATAGGCCTTATGGTTTTCTATTATCTTTTAGCATGTGTATTGGATTTATCCTCATGCAGCATGATGGGCAATCTAGGGCACAGACTCTTTATGAACAACAAATCATGCACAAGCAAAGCATAAATGTGGAATTAGCGCTCAATCCCATGCCCACTCAGAATCAGTGTTGGATGTTTGTGGCCGTTGATAGAATAGCGGATACGATTCAGACAATTAGAGGTGTGTTAACTCTAGGCCCTAGTATTGATAAGTGTCCTAGTGCCTTTGTAAACATGTCACCAGTTCTTACAAGTAGTAGGCGATTTAAGCTCTATAGTGTTGACGCCGTGAAGACTGCACATCTGAGCTCTCTCTATCAAAATAATTGCTTTTTTCGTGCATGGATGAAGTTTGCACGAACACCCATTATCCAAAAATCACGTGCTTGGGATGGAAGGTTTCAAAGAGGGACAACAGTCGAGAACTTCTCTTTAATCAATCTAGATGACCTTTCATCTTCTGAGTGTCCAACTAATATTCCACCATGGGATATGCCACGTAGAGATCTTCTGATCTAATCTAAAGCTAGTTTGTATAAACCATTTTTGGCAGTGAAGATGCATTAGTCATGTTCTAACTAGCTGTGTGCACTTAAAGGAGTGGTTTATGGAAAATGCAATGAATGAAACAAATAAAGTAAAAGTTAAAGAAAAAATGGCCACTACGGAGCTTAAAGGCATCCTTCAAAGGTGGTTGAGCGCTATAGAGAATAATGAGGATTTTGAACTTCAGGTCGAGGGACAAAAACGTATCATTCCCTCTAAAGCAATGAGAGAGGGATGGGTCAATGTCGAAGTTGAGTCTAAGCATGGTGAAAATGAGTTTGAAATTGAGCTGAAGTGGAATGGTGACGCGCAGGAAACTTACACAAGGCAATAATTATTCTTGGAGGTTGTTATGGAAGATTTTGGGCAAGATGAGAGCCGTGCAAGGATTAATATTTTAAGAAAGCAGATTGCAATGCTGAAAGAATGCTTTCTCGTTGAGATTAAATATTTTAATGATGAAAAGACCTCTCGCTTATGCAGAAATTCATTGAGGTCCTTAGATGAACTTGAAAAGTTTTTGCAAGAATCTAAAGTTAAAGAAGAGAAGACCTGGCAGGAAAATGCTCGCTATTTCTTAGTTTGATTTAGATAGTCGTCTAGGCTTATTTCAACTTCACCATCTTCGACATGTAACTCGTCGGGTTGTAGTTGTTTTGTAGGGGGTGGTGCTTGGTCTTTTGGTGCTTTTACGGCCTTGGGTTTTGAAATCTCATCTTTGATTTTCTCAGCGACTTCATCGTCTATGATTTTAGGAGACTTTGGTGGTGTTGGCTTTTTGATTATTGTTATGAGTAAGTCGTCCTCAAAGTTTGTAACAACCTCAAGGTTTTTGTAGTTAAAAATCACTGATCCGTCACGCTCACTCATATCCCCGTGTATGATGGCGTTTTTTATTTCGCTCTCATTAAGGGAACGCTCTTTTTGTCTAAGCTTGAAGTGATTAGTTTTTATGAAATGGAGTATACGCTTTCTCATTAATGTTGAGTATAGCGCATAAGGGCCTAATAATCCTCAAAGAACCAATCATCTGCATCTTCTTCTTCCATTTCTTCAATTAAGACTGGTGGGGCCGGCTCTGAGTAGTAATAGTAGTCGTAGGGATTGGAAAATGTATCCATATCACTTAAGTCTTCACCATAATACTCATAGTCGAAATAGTTGCTTTCTTGTGTATACACATCTTGCACAGTATCAGGTGTGGAGCATGCGATACCAAAAAATATTAAACAGATCCACTTTAACATAAATAACCCCTATATCTTGGTTAGAAAAATGCAACCTTTATGCCAAATTAACTGGATGGCACTTGCTTTGCTCTTTAGGGCCATGATGTACCGGAGGCAATTATAAAACTGAATAAACAAATAAAAATATTCGTATTGGTCGTCCTAGGAGTATTTAGCGCTTTTATTATTCGCGATGAACTTGCTCAATTTGATGATACTAAAGTACCGCTGAAGATAACTCTAGGTATTCAAGAGAATGTCCTATCGGCCCTACCAATCATTGCAGATCAGCGCGGACTGTTTAGAAATAACGGAGTGAAGGTTGAATTTAAAACATATGTAGGTGATGAAGAAACTGTCCAAGCTCTTTCTAACGGCGAAGTGGACCTGGCCTTTACATCCACGATACCTTTTATGATTGAATCTCTGGAAAATGAAAAATTACGAATTCTTGCAGGCACTGGGTTTACTGATAAGGCACATGTTGTAGTAGCTACCAAATCAGATGGTCAGGGTAGTGCCACACAGATCTTAGAAGGAGATACTGTAGGTACAATTAAGGATACTGCGGCATCTATATTTTTTAAGATATTTGTAAAAATACATAATATACCTGATGTGAAAGTTCGTTATTATCAAAAGGGTGAACTCACTAATGCTTTTATAGGTGGGGAAGTTGATGCTGTGGCCTTGAGGGTCGAGGACTATGAACAAGTTAAAGATACAATAAGCGATGAGCAATTAACCGTTTTTGAGCCCGACTTCTTTCGTCTGTATGCTGTTCTTGCAAGCTCTGAAGAATTTTTAAATAAGAGATCAAAGGCAGCAGAGGCTTTCATGCAGTCATTGGTTCAGGCCGAAAGGTTTCTTTACAGTAATCCTAGTAAGAGTAAAACGATCCTTTTGAACTATTTTGGTTCATCAAAAGAAGAGATCATAAATATAGAATGGAAAAGCTATAGATACATTCTCTCTTTAGGTGAGAGTTTACTCTTGGCCCTTGAGTCTGCACAGCGCTTGTATCTTGAGACAAATCCAGATGCTGTAATTGTACGTTTTCTACCACTTATTGAGCCAAGCTTGCTTGCAAAAGAAAAACCTTATTCAGTTACAATAAGGCAATAGATGAGTATTAAAGCAAAATTACTTTTAGCAAATATTTTGATGTTTTTTGCGGCCCTTACGCCTGGATGGATTCTAGTTGGTTCATACATGGAAATGCCTAAGAATCTGGGTATCACAAGAAGTGTATACTCTCTTGTTCATGAATTGACTCTGTTAAATAACGCCATGGTAGACATTCGTCACAGGGATATCGAAAGAGCACAAAAACAGTGGATTGGTATATCTGATGAAATTAAAGGCTACATTGAAAACCTTGCAGATATGGGAGTGCATCCAAGATACTATGAAACCTTAAGGGAAACAAACCGCTTAATTAGAAGACTATTTGAAGGCGTCAATACCGCTAATATACAAACTCTTGATGAAACCCAGAGAAACTTTCTAATAACACAGGTAAATCTTAAAACCCATGACATGATCATGGTAGGGCATATCCTTTTAAGTATCATGCAAGAAGATCTTCAAGCGGCTAACGATCGGGCCACACAATATGTGTTGGCCTTCTTTGTTTTAGTTGTCGTGATCTTTATATATATGTATTGGTTTTTGTCATACTCAATTGTGAACCCTCTTATAGATCTAGAGTATTGTGTAAGAGAAATTGGTAAGGGAGAATTTGATATTAAAGTGCCAACCTCGGGCAATGACGAGATTGGAGCTCTTGGTGTAGCTGTCAACAAGATGAAGGCGAATCTAAAAATGCTAACAAAGTCTAAAGAAGAGTTCTTATCCACTGCCGCACATGAATTGAAAACTCCGATAACAGTTCTTAAAACAACTTCGCAACTTATGGAGGGAATGAGTGGTGAGGAGTTAAAAAACTTTTTGCCCTACGCACTGTCCACAATAAATAAGCAGTGCGATCAATTAAACAAGCTTGTAGTTGATGTTTTGGAAGTCTCTAAATTGGAACTTGAAAAAACTGAACTTAGAGTTGTGCACTTTTCAATGAATCATCTTGTAGAAGAAGTCGTTCAAAATATGGCCAAGATTAGCGAGGGGCATGAACTTGAAGTTATAAGAAATGACGAAGTTGATATATTTGCAGATCGGACAAGAATTGAGCAAGTACTTGTGAACCTCATTGATAATGCAATTAAGTATTCACCTAATTCAAAAAAAATAGAAATAGAATCCAAGCAAGAAAGCGAGAAGGTTGTCATAAGTGTAAAAGATTATGGGATCGGAATAGCTAAATCTCGGCAAGGCCAAATTTTTGAAAGATTCTATCGAGCACATGCGGGAACAGCGTATGAGCAGGTAACTAGTATGGGGGTTGGTTTGTTCTTATCGAAACAGTTTGTTTTAAGGCACGGCGGTGAGATAAAGTTTAATAGTGTTGAAGGTGAGGGATCAACCTTTTTCTTTTCACTTCCAATCAAAACAGAGGTCAGTCATGGCAACGAATAGAATTCTGGTAGTTGAAGATAATCCAGATTTAAGAATGCTTACAAAATTGGCGTTAACAAAGAAGGGATTTGTTGTGACCTGTGCAGAGAACGGCCAGGTTGCACTTGAATCTATTGAAAAAGACGGAATGCCGGATCTCATTTTACTTGATATGAAAATGCCGATCATGGATGGTTGGGAGTTCTCTAAACAATTTAAGGAAAAACATGATCATGCAGCGCCAATTGTTGTTATGACTGCCGCACAGGACTCTCGCGGTAGAGCAATGGAGATTGGAGCAGATTCATTTCTAGGCAAGCCGTTCGAGTTAGATCAACTCTTTGACTGTGTTAAAAATATGCTTCACTAGAATTCTTTTTCAAGATCCTTAAAGTGCGTTGCTAGAATCATGGCAATTTCTAAAGTCCATTGGGCATCTGATGGAAACGCCTCAAGATCTTTCTCAAATTGCTCTGTCTTTTGATTATAAAAAGAAAGAGCATTGTTGATTTGCTCTTTAGTAATCGACTTTTCTGTCAGAACCCTCTGTCTTTGCTCGTTATCCAACATACATAAAACAAAGTTGATATTTTGATTTTCAATATCAATCATTGAAGTTTTATCTGTTTCTTTAGCGAAGTCTAGAAGATCATCTCTCATCTGGAATAGTTCACCAAAGCTTTCACCTAGGTCACTAATTTGTTTGATAAGTTTTTCATCAGCTTGCGCATATAGATAAGGTGCTTTAAAAGTCCAAGCAAATAGAGAACCTGTTTTATGTAGGGCAACCTCAGCAAACTTCTCATAACTCCAAGAACTAGACTCCTTAGAGTAGTCATCTTGGATGAATTCACCTTGAGATAGAAGCTCTAACGTTTTGGAGATCTCTTTAAGAAGAGGTAGTGACTTTAGGTCGCATAGCTCTTGAATTGCTCTTGCAAGAAGGAAGTCTCCAACAAGCACGCTTTTTTTGTTATCAATTTGTTGATTGATTGAAGGTGTTTCCCTTCTCATTGTTGCGTTATCTATAACGTCGTCGTGACAGAGAGTTGCATTGTGAATCATTTCTGTGCTGCGCGCCATAATGTATGTTGCGTCTTCATTCACATCTAGAGATTTTCCTATTGAGTTAAGGAAGTATGCACGCAGTTTCTTACCGTTAGTTAGGAAAGATTTGTTCACTGCTTCAAGTTGCTCACCGAAGTAGGACTGCTTGTCGTAAAATTGGTCAAGATTTAAATCGCTCATGATGATAAAGTATTAAGTTTTGACGGCCCTTAAGTCAATTAAAAACTGGGTTTGAGGGCAACTGGCCTAGTAATTCTAGTTAGTTTCTTGATTTTTTTAGTACTAAAAATGAGATAAATTTCCTAAACTAGGCCATAAATAAGGAGTCACATGACACTGGCGATTGCAGGAATTATAGTTGGATTAATCCTATTGGTATGGAGTGCGGATCGATTTGTAGAGGGAGCTGCTAACGCGGCAGGACATTTTGGTATGTCGCCCTTATTGATTGGGATGCTTATCTTAGGTTTTGGAACCTCTGCTCCAGAGATTGTGATCTCTACTCTTTCCTCCATGGAAGGTAAGTCAAATCTGGCCCTTGGTAACGCTATTGGTTCAAATATTGCCAATATTGCTCTTATCTTAGGCTTTACGGCCCTTATTCTACCAATCACTGTTCATTCGAAGATACTAAAGAAAGAGCTACCCGTTCTTACAGGTATAGCTTTAATTGCTGGTTACCAATTATCAGATAATCACCTCTCTAGAATGGATGGGATTGTATTATTGGTTCTATTTGGAGCTTTTCTTATTTGGACGGTCTACGAAGGAATGCGTCACCCTAAAGATGCCCTTAGTGATGAAGTCGTTGAAGAATTGGAAGAGAATAAAATGCCTGTTGGTAAGGCCTTTATTTGGCTATTTATAGGTCTTATCGTTTTAGTTGCAAGTTCTAGACTTCTTGTATGGTCTGCTGTGGAAATTGCAACATTCTTTAATGTTAGTGAATTAGTAATAGGTCTAACAGTCGTTGCAATTGGAACGTCACTTCCTGAGCTTGCGTCCTCCGTTGCTGCAGCAAGGAAAGGTGAGGATGATATTGCAATTGGTAACGTCATTGGTTCAAATCTTTTTAATACCCTCGCTGTAATGGGACTTGCTGGAACGATTCACCCGGTAGGTGTAGATCCTGAAGTATTCACAAGAGACACACTATTTATGGTCGCTTTGACTGTGTCGCTCTTTTTCTTTGGTTTTGGTTTTCGTAAGAAACATGGCAAGATCACAAGAATTGAAGGTGCCATACTTATGATCGCTTATGGTGGTTATACCTATTATTTACTAGAGACGATTAAAGCTTAATCCCTCTCTTCAATATCAGAAACAAGGTTTTCTTCCCAGTAGGGATCACCCCACTGTTGCTCTTCTTCCTTGTTATTATCTAACTCGGCCGCAATCTCTTCTTTTGTGGCCTTCTTAGGACTTAGAAAATAATAGATTGGTCCCGAGACCACTCCAAATAAAAATCCAACGTAGTGAGCAAAATAGCTTGTTTGAGCATTATAAGATGTAGGTACAAGTAACACTAAAAACACAGCACACATGCGCATAAGTCTATTTATAAGTGATAGATCCTTTTGAATTAGGACATAAAGACTTAGCCAAAGCCCCCATAAAAAATAAACCACACCAGAGGCACCAACCAAAGTGATGTTCTGATCATAGTGGGCCAGAGTCGCGAGATTTATCAAGGCCCCCATTGCATATGAGAATGTAATAAGACCTAGTCCATAGAATGATGTGACGAAGTAGGTTAAAAATCCAAGCATCAAAGAATTGGAAAGTAGATGTTCAAGGTTTGCATGCGCAAATGTCGAAGTTATTAATCTCCAGTATTCACCGGCATTAAAGATGTTCTCAGGGTTTGCGGCGATAAAATTTGAGAGCTCTCCGTTTGGTTCCCAATAGAACATACTTGTAATGAGACAACTTCCAAGTGCCGCAACTACGGCCGTGATTCCAAGGCCATTGTGGCGTTTTTTGAGATAGCTTGGTGTAAATTTTTCACTCATAGATTCAATCCCTGTAATTATTACCACTTTGTAGTCACTGATGATCCAGTTTGTACTCAAAGAAGTTGAGCGCAATTGTTTGTAGCGCTAAGTTGGTACCAACAAAAGATGGGAACAAGCTCTTAATTAACAAGGCTTAATGAGCTTTTTATTAACATAAATCTAAGTGATTACAGAATGATGAATGAAGTAGATATTTTTCAATACGACAACTCTACACTCTTCTTAAGGGAGTCATGGGAGAAAAAACGTGGGTTCAATAAAAACTTCACCCTGAGAGCTTGGGCTAAGCAACTTGGCATTAGCAGCTATGGAACCCTTCACCAGATGATCAAGGGAATGCGTCCATTTCCAAAGAAGTACGCAATTGCTCTTGGTGAGAGTTTAAATTTAGGTGCAAAGGAAGTTCTATATTTTGAAACACTTATCGATTATGAAAGATCTAAAACGCTTAAAGAAAAAGAGCACTTTGCAAATAGATTGAAAGAGTTGGCTCCTGGAGAGAAGATAACCACTTATGAAGTAAATTCTTTTCAGTATCTAAAAGATCCTCTTAATGGAGCGATCATTGAAATGACAAGTCTTAAAGATTTCAACTCAGATCCTATTTGGATAAAAGAGCGTCTTGCAATAAACGCAAGTGTTAATGAAATCAAAGAAGCACTAAGAATATTGAATGAATTAGAGTTTTTAAAATTCGATGAGAATGGAAAACTCAAAAGACAGCACATAAAAATACGATCAACTAAAGATGTTAAAAGCCAGGCATTAAGAGAGTATCACAAAAATATTATGAGACACGCAAGTGACGCCTTGGAGACTCAGGACGTTCTAGAGCGTGAATATAATGCTGTTGCATTTGGTGTTAAGAAATCAAGCATTCCGGAAATTAAAGAAAATATTAGAAAGTATATTAACGATCTTGTCCAAGAGCATGAAGCGATTGATGGCGAGGCCGAAGATATTTATCAATTATCAAATCAATTTTATAAATTAACAAATGACACTAAGGGGAAACTACAATGAAAACTTTATTATTAATTAGCTTATTACTACCAGGCCTAAATTATGCCAGATCAACAGGTGGCGGAAATGGTGGCCTTATTCAAGAGATGAGAGATGCGGAAAAATTAGCTTCCCACTTTCTTACTAGAGAAGAAATTGAAGACCTTCTGCATCTCGATGGAAGGCAGCTTAAGGAGACGCTTCTTCAACCAATTACAAAAGCATTGGACACAAATGAAATTAAAGATCCGAAGGCACAAGCAATTTGGTCTCAAATGAAAGGCTCTAAAGATGTTAGCCTTGCTGAAGATATCAACTATACACGAATGGAAGTGGGAGAGTGTCCTAATCAGCAAGATCTATGTACGGGTGATTCGCATTACTCTACAATTTATTTTGATGTGGAGAAAATTCTTTCTAAGAAGACTACCATTGCAGAGCTCACAGGCATGGTTTTTCACGAGTTGAGTCACCACTTCGCAGGGGAGATGGATCATCCATATTACCCATTGGCCAACTTCATCAAGAATAGGGTTGCAAGTGGAAAGATAGGTCAGCGAGTTTTTGATGTTATTCAACTCACAAGAATGGAGGGAATTAAAGGCTTCATAGGGTTAGCGGATCCAGCACTATATTGTCAGTCTCAAGGCTATGAAAAAATGGTTAATTATAAGACAGTTAGTAAAAAGAATTTTGATAGAGAGTTTTTAGGGGCCGTTAGTGCATATAGGCTAGAGTATAATGGGTTTCCTGGTAAAAGCTACGATGTGAAATACATTCGTTTTTATGCTGGAAGTGAATATGTGAGTGAAATAACTTGTGAGTAAACTATGATTTAAAAAGCTCAGGAGGTTTATACATTATGACCTCCTGAGATTTACAAAAAGGTATCGCCTTTTTGTACTTTGGATAATATAACAGGCCTATGAATAAAGAAATTGAAACACTGCAGAAACAAGTTGTTGATCTAGAAATTAGGTATGCTCATCAAGAGGATTTACTTGAACAACTTAACAAGATAGTAACTACACACGAATTTACTATTGATAAGCTTGTTAAGGATATAAGAGAGCTAAAGTTAAACTCTAATGGTGGTCAGGATGATGTTCCAAATGAGAAACCACCGCACTACTAAAGGAAAGTCCTATGGCAACGGAATCAGTTGAAGAGTTTTTGGCACGTGGAGGAAAAATCCACAAGTCCAATGAAGAAATCTCTCTTGAAAAGCTTCTTTATCAAGAAGGGCTTCTGGATCATGGAGACGTTGAAAAGATTAAGGGCGACCTTAATGAAACAGTTGATAATGCTTTAAAGTCTCATTTTTCAAAAGATAATAAAAAATAACCTACCGTAAGTGATACCCTTTTGGAGCACAGAAGGCGTAAAGCCCATGCTTTGAAAGGGCACAACCAAGGCCTGAGCCCTTTCTCCCTGCCCAAGGCAAATAAGAAGAGACTCTATCCGCACAATTTAGATAGCCTGTACCAGAATTAATTTCCTTTAAAATTCTCTCGCCTCTAAGGCGATCTGAACAAAAAACGGAACTTGTAAGTCCGTACTCTGTATCATTCATAAGCTCAATCGCCTGAGCATCAGAAATTACCTTTTGAATACCAATCACAGGACCGAACGTTTCTTCTTGCATGAGCTTCATGTCATGAGTGACATTAGTTAATACCGTTGGTTCAAAGTAGTCTTCATCAATTCTTTTTCCGCCACACTCTAGCTTGGCACCTTTTGAAAGGGCATCCTGAATTTGCTCCTCCAAATAGGACATGTGAGCTTTTCTAGTGACCTTTCCAATATAGGTACAAGGATTTAGTGGATCTCCAATTGAAAGCTCTGAAACCTTTTGAATAAATTTGTCCCTGAATTCATGATAAATATCCTCATGAACGTAAATTCTTTCCACACTACAACAGCTCTGGCCGTTGTTATAGAAGGCTCCGTCCAATGCTTGCTCTGCGGCGTTGTCCACATTGGATAAATCGTTTGTAACATAAAGGGGATCTTTCCCACCAAGCTCTAAGATCATAGGAACAAGTTTTGGCGCAACAGCGCTTGCAATCTTTTTTCCAACAGCATTTGATCCAGTGAAGAAGTAGCCATCAAGAGGTAAGTGCAACATGGCCTGTCCACATTTGTGATCACCATGCAGTACTTGAAACACTTCTTTTGGCACACCTGCTTGCCATAAAAGTCTCGCGATACTATCTCCAACTTTGGGACAATGCTCACTTGGTTTGTATAAAACAGCATTACCAGCAATTAGAGCAGGTACAAATATGTTGATTCCTACGAGGTAGGGATAATTCCAGGCACTGATATGACCTATTACTCCAAGTGGATCGTAATCTATTATCTCTTCCGTTGCCCCATCTTGATTGAGCTTTTGTCTTTTTAATAAATCTTCTGAATTTAATATGAAAAAATCACACTTACTGGCTGCACCTTCGATTTCGGAAATAGATTGAGTTATGGGTTTTCCAACTTCTAATGTTAATTCAGTGGAGAGTTCTTCTTTATTTTCAAGCAAAAGGGCCGCAAAGTCTTTAATGCATTCAATCCTGGACTCTAGAGGTATACGTTTCCATTTGGATTGAGCACTGTGGGCCTCAATGTATTTTTCCATTAAGGCATTTGTATGTGTGAATTCCACTTCTTTGATTAAATCTTCAGTTGCTGGGCCATTTGCACTCATTTTGATTGCCTTACTATATTTAAAAAAGTTTTTAATAATCTATTCGGATCACTTAATTCATTCTCTAGTGTGTGGTGAAATTCTGGGTGCCATTGTACACCTACAATTGGAAGTTCTTTATGTCTGAAGGCCTCAATTAAATCATCTTTGGTACTCTGGGCTTCTACTATTAAGTTTGTTCCAAGAGTCTTTACTCCCTGATGGTGAACGCTATTGACCCATAGTTTTTCTTGTTCATAAGTTTCAAATAGAAGTCCACTCGGAGTAAGACTTACTTCATGCTTGAGTTTGTCATATTCTCCAGCATCTCTATGTTTTAGTGCGTTTGGTCTTTGTGTTGTAATATCTTGATAAAGGGTTCCACCAAAATAAACGTTTATGAGTTGCATTCCGCGACAAATTCCAAGAACTGGTTTTTTATTTTTGACTGCCCATCTTAGAAGCTTTAATTCATATTCATCTCTATGCCTGTCCCCTGGCCATCTACCGTTTTCAATCGCTTCATCGTTATAAGATATAGGGGAGATGTCAGCTCCACCTTGAAAGACAAAAGCATCAACTTCATCCAAGTACATTTGTCTGCAGTCACTTTCAATATCTGGTATGAGAATAGGCATTACGCCATCAGAACAAAGGTATCGAAGCATATCATTTTCAATATAGCTCAGTGTCTTTGGCCCAAATACAGCTCTACTTGGATCAGGATACATAAAGCATGAACTTACACCTAATTTTAACACCGCAGCGCCTTTTTGAAGATGTCTTCAAGATCATTTTGTGTGCATTGCCTTGGGTTTTTTACATGACAAGGGTCATTGAACGCGATCTCGGCCAAGGCCTCGGTATGTGTTTCATTGACTCCAATATCACATAGGTTTCTTGGTAGCCCTATGCATTGTCTTAATTCATCTATCCAAACACTTAAATTTTCAATTCCAGTGAAAGTTGCTAAATCATCAAATCTCTTCTGACTGACTGAACTATTGAAATCTATACCATGGGTAAGCATTAAAGCGTTTGCAAGCCCATGGTGTGTGTCAAACTTAGTGGATAGCGCATGAGATAGGGAATGGACCACTCCAAGACCTTTTTGAAAAGCTATGGCACCCATTAGAGATGCCATCATCATTTTAGCTCTGTTCTCCAGTGTTGGTGCCTGCACGGCATCTTCAAGGGATTCAATAATGAGCTTCACACCCTTTATTGCAATACCGTCACAAATTGGGTGAAGCCCTTTTGCAACATATGCCTCAATATTGTGGGTTAATGCATCCATTCCCGTTGTTGCCGTTATCATCGCTGGCAATTGGAGAGTTAGTTCTGGGTCTGCAAAAACCATTGAGGCCATAAGCTTTGGAGAATATAGAATTCTTTTCTCATGTGTATCATTTTCTGAAATAACACAACTTCTTCCAACTTCACTTCCAGTACCACTTGTGGTGGGAATGCATATTAAAAATGGAATCTGCTCAGTAACATATTTTTCACCACCATGAGCGTCATCAAAGTCAAATAGGTCTCTATCATGGTGTGCCCACAACGCTATGGCACGGGCAACATCCATACTAGCACCTCCACCAATACCGATGATGCAGTCGGAGTTGTTTTCCAGGAAGGCCTCTTTGCCATCAATAACGTTTTGTTTTGTAGGGTTTTTATCTATGTTTTTAAATACTGAAGATTTGAGATCTTTTTTATTCAGCTGATCTAGGAGTCTATTGTAAAACGATAATTCACAAATAGCCCTATCACTAACCAATAGAGGGGATTTGAATCCCTTACTTATCAAGAACTCAGGAAGCTCATCCAGTACACCAGCACCAAAGCGAATGGTAGTAGGGAATGAATAGGTGTGTCTTTCTGTCCAGCTCATATGATTTCAAAATACCTTTTAAGTTCCCAGTCTGTGACACTTTTGTCTGCCTGTTTCCATTCCCACTCTCTTGTCATGGCAAAGTGTTCTACAAACTCTTCACCAAAAAGCTCCCTTGCAACTTCACTGCTTTTCATGAGTTCGGTAGCATCCTTTAAACTTGTCGGAAGACTGCCATTGCTCATGTTTTCATAGCCGTTACCAGTTGTGGCAGGTGAATTTAATTTTAAATTATTTTTAATTCCATAAAGGCCTGAGGCCAAAGATGCTGACATCGCAAGATATGGATTTACATCACTCGCTGGTACACGCATCTCAATTCTTGTACTTTTTGATCCACCTGGGAGCGCGCGAACTGCAACTGTTCTGTTGTCAATTCCCCAAGTCAGGGTTGTCGGTGCCCATGCCCCTTCAACTAATCTTTTAAAACTATTTGTAGTAGGAGCGTACATTGGAAGAATTTGTGGAAGGCAGTGAAGCATTCCTGCTATGTAGGATTTCATTATCTCGCTCATTGAATTCTCAGCGTTGGGATCATAGAAAACATTTTTGGCGTCTTTCCATAAGCTTTGATGCAAATGGCCTCCACAGCCAGGATAGTCGTTACTCCACTTGGCCATGAATGTAGGCATGATTCCGTGCTTATGAGCAATCTCTTTAACAGCAGTTTTAAATAGAGTTGCCCTGTCTGCGGCCTCTAGAATGTCGGTATAAATGATTGCAGCTTCATAGACCCCAGGGCCTGTTTCTGTGTGAAGTCCTTCAAGTGGAACATCAAATCGAAGAAGTAAATCAAATAGGTCTGCAAAAAATCCATTCTTTTGAGAGGACCTTAAAACGGAATAGCCAAACATGCCCTTTGTTATTGGACATGGATTATGAAAACCACGTTCGTGAAGAGCATCTGAAGTCTCTTGAAAATTGAACCACTCAAATTCTTGAGCAAAGATTGCTTCAAGTCCCATTTCAGCCGCATCATCTCTGACCTTCTTTAAAAGGTTTCTTGGACAAATTGGGGAAGGGTTACCTTTTGTATCTGTGAAGTCTCCTAGAAAAAATGGAACATCATCCTCCCACGGAATTTGTCTAAATGTATTC
>JAGSHJ010000045.1 GCA_023954595.1 Bacteriovoracaceae bacterium
AGTGCAACGTGATACCAGGTTTGATCTGGTAAAAAAACGTTCGATAAGTTCATAACACTGTTGGGGCCTGCCATCCAAACCTCCAAGCTAATATTAGTTCCATTATTGTAAAAGCCGATGTACATGTCTTGACTTACATTATTATTGTCACCCATAAAAAATTGATACCCTGAGCTCGTTGGATCAAATTTTACCCAGAAAGAAATTGAAAAGTCGTTAATACCAAAAGCAAGTGTTGTATTTGGGGTAGGAATTAGTTCATTTGAATTGTTCATAGTTCCTGTATCTAGAGAATTTCCACAAACGCCCTGAGTACTGGCTACACTACCAGATTCAACTAAGTTCATGTTGGACATAACGCCATTACGGTTGCCTGCGATTTCATCGAAGTGAAAAAACTCAGTAAGCCCAGTTGATAGGGACAAGCTATTTGGATCTGTTGAAGGTCTAATACAGAAGTGTTCATTTGAGCCATTGCCAAATCTTATCGTGGTCTCACCATCCTCTAGTGTCTGAATAACATTACAGGAATAGATCAAGGGAAGAATGATAAGAAAAAAAGCGTTGAAAAAAGAAAAACCTTTCACATTCGAATCCATTAAAAAAGTAATATAAGCCAAAGGCTAACTACTTTATCGGAGGATGAGCTGTATTATATAGTTAATTTTGATACCCAAGCTCTTATAGTTGTCTTGTGTCTATGAATTCCGGGCTACCGTTAATCCTGCCCAGTCCATATCAGTAGGCTTAGTGTTTTTACCCCACCCGTAGGTCACCAATGAAGTAAAACCTTCTTCTTTGAGATAGTTTTCAATTTCTATTGGGGTGAAGTGCCTCATTCTATGTGTTTCTTTGAATTCTTGTGACTCATTTTGGACTTTATTTAAAAAATTGAGCTCATAATTAACATCTATAATTTGCTCATTTATGGTTTGAGGTATCGCTTTTCTTGTGACTTCCAAGTTTTGGGTCTTAGAAACTTTGTGTGTGGTCGACGCCCCGAAGTTGTTAACTCCAAGCGTATTCCAGTAATCAAAAATAAAAATGCCATCAGGCTTAAGTGATAACTTTATATTTTTAAGAGCATTCTTTACTTGTGCGGAACTCTCTAAATAGCTAAAGACATGAAACATCATTAAAACAACGTCATATTTAGTGGATGACTTAAATGAAGTTATATCGCCTACCTCAAATGAGATGGATGTATTGTCTCGTAATTTAGCTTGTGCAATTTCCAACATGTACTGGCTTTTATCTATTGCATGAATTTGATGTCCTGATTTTAGAAGACGTCTAGCGTGTTCACCGGTGCCACAACCAATTTCGAGTATGTTTAAATTCTTGTCAGAGTCGTTGTGAAACTCATTGATTAGTGAGGTTAAAAGCTTGGTCTCTTCATCATAGTTTTTATCTGAATATAGAAGATCATAGCTAGAGGCATAATGTTTTTGAAAATTCATGAGATTAACTCCAATAAGCAGTCACAAATATAATTAATTTTTTCTTCTGTTAAATGAGGCCCCATTGGCAGGTAGATTCCCTTTTCATAGAGTCCCTCACTCTTTTTCATTGGTGAAGATGTTGAACTGTACTTTTTAAGTGCTGGTTGTTTACTCA
The DNA here is from genome assembly GCA_023954595.1 of Bacteriovoracaceae bacterium. Lineage (GTDB taxonomy): Bacteria > Bdellovibrionota > Bacteriovoracia > Bacteriovoracales > Bacteriovoracaceae > UBA845. Next base: position 1,618 of record JAGSHJ010000045.1, read on the forward strand.
ATGGGTAAAAGAATGGCCGAGTCTCAATCCCTTTGGCTTTAAGTTCTTTGGAAACTTCTGGAAAAGTGTGCTCTTTCTTAAAAACAATCGGAAAAACCCAGTAATGATTATCACAAAAATCATTTTTAGCTATTGGTAGTTGTAATAAATTATCGTGACCCCCGAGGCATTTCATATAGAAGTCTGCCTGTGCTTTTTTTGTCTCAATAACCTTTGGTAAGTTGTCGATCTGGGCAATACCAAAAGCTGCTTGTAAGCTTGTCATTCTAAAGTTGTAACCGAGCTTTTCATGCTTAAAACGGCTATGATTATTAAAACAGAGGTTTTTGAGCGACTGGACCTTTTTAAATATAGAAAGATCATCGGTCAGGACCATGCCTCCCTCGCCTGTTGTTATATGCTTGTTTGCATAGAAGCTGAAAACACTTACATCTCCAAAAGAGCCGCAAGGTTTACCTTTATAGGTTTGGCCATGTGCTTGAGCGGCATCTTCAATAATTTTTAAATTGTACTTCTTGGCAAGTTCTAAAATGGGATCTATGTCACAGCTAAGGCCATAAATATGGACGGCCATAATTGCTTTTGTGCTTTTATTGATTTTGGCCTCAATTTTTGAAGTATCCATGTTGTAGGTGTGGGGATCACAGTCCACAAAAACTGGTTTTGCCCCTGCTTCAATAACGGCCTGTGCGCATGAAATAATGGTAAAGTTAGGAACTATTACCTCATCACCCTCTTTAATGCCTATCGCTTGGAGTGCCAAAATTAAGGCAGCAGTGCCGCTACTGCATGAGGAGGCATATAAGCGATTGTTTAGCTTTTTAAATTTATCTTCAAATTCTAGAATATATGGCCCACCTGAAGATATCCAACCTTTACCTATAGATTCGGAAACTATAGAAGCCTCTTTTCCTGAAAGAAATGGAGTACTTACTGGGATTAATTTTTTTTCCATTCGCCCCTCGGTTTAATAAGTTCAAAGTTAAATTCAATGTCATAGCGACCGCCATACTCTCTAAAACTCTGTTGAAACAGTTTGTAGCCAAAATCAAGCATGTCCGTCTCGTGAGGTGAACTTGATTTAATAATCGCCTTAACGGGAATACCTTCAGAATGGAATAATAAAATGGATAACATTCTTTGTGTCCAGCTATTAGCAAAACTCCTGTAATTTGGAACAACTGTATTTATCTCTGAGTAGCTAAGAGAGCCACTTGAGCTAAAAAGCTTCTGCTTTAAAGCAGTTAAATCTCCCTTCCAAGTAAAGCCTTCTAAAAGAACTAGAAATGAGAAAATAGCTATAAGGCTATAAACCGTTTTTTCTAATTGGACTTTTGGAAACCAATTGAATTGAAACTTCAAAAGGTAAGCCCCTATTGCGGCCAGTGCTAGAGCCTGACCGGGGTTTCTGCCAATGTAATATAAAAAATAATGTCTTTCATAATTGAGAAATAAAACACCTATAGAAATTAAGGTAATTAAAAGCAAATATCTTCTTCTTAACCAGAAAGAGAAGGTGCAGACCAATAATATACAGAATAATGAGATGTAGAAGTGGCTAGTTGTTAGATAAAGTAGACTCTCAAACCCAGACGCATGTACCTCACTTACACCTCTTAGGTAGTCGATAAGTAACTTAATTCCCACCGCAGAGCTGAGTGCAAAAATTAATGATACCTTGAATCTTCTTTTTAAAATGTAGGTGAAAAATAAAATGATTGAAAACACCAAGGAAATTGGATGTGAAAAAAGGGAAAATGAAAGTGTCAAAATAGATATTAGTAGAAAACGTTTTGCATATGTTTTTTCATATAACTGCAAAAGACCGATCGTTAACCAAATAAGTGAATGTGCAATATTGAACTCATGAATAAACCAAGCATATGAGAGCGCTTTTAAAACAATAAAAGACACTATATAGAAGCTCAAAAAGGAGTGGAATTCCTTTGTGGTGAACCATTTTTTGTGAAAAGCGAGAGCTCCAAACATAACGGGATATAAAATATGAATAGTGATACCAATAGAAAAAAGAAGACTGGAAATGTAATAATTTGTGCCCCCTAGCTTCAAAAAAGTAACCATTGGAAGAATATGGTGATAGACGGCAAAGAGTCTCGTGTAGTCAAATTCGTTATAGGGTGCCTTGAAAAAATAGGTGTGAAAGAAAAAGGCCGTTCCATCAAAATGCATCCAATTATCAAATAGAAATGTGGAAGAGACGAAAAATAGTAAAAAGCTGACTATAGTAATAAATAAAGGGTGTTCTTTGATAAGCTTCAATTTAAATGCCAGAGCGAAAAGTTAATATCGTGAATAAGGATTATACTATATAAAGCTCGCTTCTATAGGAAATTAAGTTATCTTAACTTTTTTAATTCTATAAACTGATTAGGTTCTTGAGATGCGATGTTAAATGGCCTAAAATTTAAAAAAAAAGGTGAATATGTCTGAGCAGTTTAGAAAGAAGTACATTCAAGTTTTCAACAACGGAACCTATGCGTACCAGAACGTAGAAGAAATTGTATCTAAAAAACTAAACCACACAAATGGCTGGAAATGTATGGCTGGCATTCAGAACCTATACATCGATTATGATGGAAACGTGTTCGTGTGCAATAATTCAAGTTCTAAACTTGATCGCTTTGATCACCAAGCATGGGCCGATGAAATTGAAAGATTAAAACAAGATGGCCTAGATATCACTTCCAAAGAAAATCAAGAAAATGGTACTTTTAAAAAGTACCTACGAAAATTTAACCGAAGCGGTAACGCCTTTAAGAAAGAAATAGACGCAAACGAACCTGAAAGCTTTAAAGACCATTGGGGCTTTTTAGGAAATATCAAACAAGACTTCGAAATTAATAATAAAGTAGTTACATGCCCATATGAAACATGTGGCTGTGGTGCTGACATCCCTATTCCTAAAGGGGAAAATTTAGCAGCACTGAATCAAATCGTTAATATGGACATCGTTGAAGACTTTGAGCAAGTTCCAAATCAGTCAATTTCTAAAGTCGACGGAATGAGAAGTTCTAGCTATCCATTACCGACTGTTTTGTGGGACCTGGGAAGACGTTGTAATTACGATTGCTCATACTGCTGGCCAGCTGTTCATAACGCAAAAGAGGAGCATAAAGACATCCATGTTTTGATCCGAACCTGTGACAAAATTATGAAGGCATTATTACCGGGCACTCCTAAGTTATTCTGTTTTTCAGGTGGGGAGCCTACTTTGCACCCTGATATTGTCAAACTAACCAAATTTATTTGGAAAAATGGTCATGCAGTACTCCTTACCAGTAACGGGTCTATGAAAACAGAAAAGTGGAAAGAGCTTGTAGGCAATATTCACAGACTGCAACTTAGTGCGCATTTTGAGTTTTTGAATCAGGATAGGTTTTTGGCAAATTTAGAGGTGTATCTCGATGATATGTTAAGAACTGGTGGTGGTGGTAGAAATGTAGATGTAAAGCTTATGACTCCTCCAGGTGGACTTGAAAAAAGTCGGGCTTTTAATGAAAAGGTTCAGGCCTTAATTGCTCAAGACCGCTACGTCAGCCTAAGAGATAGTAGAAAAATTGGAACAAGTTTTGTGCCTTTGCGCGGGATTGATGATTCTGAAAATATTCTAGAATATACTGACGCTGAAATAGAGTTCTTTGGAAATCAGTAATAGGATGCCGAAAAAGCACAGTTGCTTCCTCGGCGTTAAACTTTAAACCTTAACTTTTGTACACATAATATCAAGTCCACAACTACATTGACTTTTATTACATATAATTGGCTTTTGCGGTAAAACAAGATTTTCATCACGAACATTACCTATCACTCCGCCTACACCACACCAGCCGCGCATGATATAACCCTTAGTTCCAATAACAATGTTTTCAATACCTGCGTAGCATTCCCAACCATTCCACCTGTTCATTTCATTAGAGATCAACTCTGGTGATGCATACACTGTTGAGGAGAAGTCATCAAGCATTGCTCGCATCGCACCTCTGTATACATTGTCCTCATAGTTGGATTGTCTCTTATATTTTGGCTCTTCACCAAATTCGAGTTGTTGTTTGTCTAAAATTTGTTTTTGAGCTTCGCTATAGTTATAAAGAGCACCGTCCATATTCTCAAGAAGTGGTTGCATCGCAATGGAAACTTCGCAATCTTTAGCGATCCTTTTTGATAGGTCGTAACAGATATCAAAAGTTTCCGGCTTCATCATAATGTTCACGTGAGTTGTCATTTTATCTGTAAGATAGGCAACTACGTCATAGAAGTGATCTGCTTTTCCTTGCTCTGAATGAAAGCTCAAACAAATATGATCAATAAATTCATGATGTTTTTCCCAAAAGCTTATCTTTCTTGATCCGTTTGAAATAATTCCAACATGTGCACCATTCTCTTTTAAGAAGCGAATTAGTTCAGGAAACTGCTTATAATACGTTACTTCGCCACCAGTGAATTCAAAAAAGAACTCTCTTCCAGGATGATATTCTTTGAGCTTATAGAAAAACTTCTTTATGTTTTCAAGCTCTACACCTTTTTCTGTTCCATTGTGTAGGTTTTCAGGACAATAAGAACATTTAAAATTACAAATGTTTGTAAGACACCAATTAATAACGATTACATCTTTGTTCTTTTTGTCAAAGTGATCAAGTCGCATGATCTCCAGCTCTCCAATGTCATTTGGGGCTATGATGGGTGCACTGTAGATACTTTCAATATCAATATTTCTGAATTTTGATTTGTCGATTTTGCCTTTTTCGGCTTCTGGCTTCTTGCTAGATTTAGGTAATGGGGTAACCTCTTCTTTAATAGGTTCGGGTGTACTTGTATTAGCGACTGGAAGGCTTTTGTTATTAAAGTTTCTCACTTCGCTTAAGTTTGCACTGTAGGCACTTATGTCACTTCTATTTGTATGAAGAAATTTTCTTGCAGAGAGTTTGAACTTTATTGCTTTTGCAATTAGTGAAAAGAAGCGTGAAAGGTTGAGCTTTATAAGGCTTCCTGGAGTGTTTAGACTTGCAGGGCCTATGAACTTAATATCGTTTCGGTGATAGCTCGTCTGTCCCATCAATTCCCAAAGGTACCAACTGTCATCTGAGAGTTTAAAGGTTTTGTCTTGATACTTGGAAAGGAAGTCTTCAACTCTGAAAATGTTTATTGAGTCACCTTTAGTATCCAGTATCTTCTGGCCAAAACTAAATGTACTAAGCTTGTTTGAAAATAAATTGAATAGTCTGCCAAGATTATACTTGTTTGGATTTCTAACAGAGACAGCGATTGAATCTGCTACAAATTCCTGACCAGTAAGATAGTCTTGTACCTGTTCTAAGTTATCAGGCCAGCCTTCATTGAACATTACAATGTAGTCCAGTTTGTTCTCAGAAGCATGAAGCATTGCTTTTTTAAAAACAAATCCTCTTTGCTTTTTAAGGTGAGACGCCTTAACGTGAACAGTTTTTTGACCCTTATCATTTAGAGCTTTAACAAGTTCATTACCTGTATTGTCTTTTGTGGTGTCAAATATGAATATGTGTTCAAAGGCACCAAAGCTATTGGAGTTGATAAGACTAATTAGTCTTTTATTGTTTTCGTTACGGTGCTCTAGGGGAACTACTGCTAGTAATTTAAATTCATTTTTCATGTATAAAATATTAGCATACTTGTTCCAGATTTAAACAAAAGGAATTCAGTGGCATTTCATATTAATTACGAGCTTAAAGCAAAATCAAATAAACTAGATAAAATAAGACAGTTTTTGTCGGACAATTGCACTCTAAATAATGGTGTCGATAATCAAAAAGACACTTACTTCAATACAGCTAATGGAAGACTTAAGCTCAGAGAGGGAAATGTAGAAAACTCATTAATATTTTATAATAGGCCAGACCTTGATGGTCCAAAACAGTCTGATGTAAACCTTGTGAAACTAACACCTAATTCAGGTGTAAGAGAGGCGTTAAGAAAGGCTAATGGTATAAAGGTTGTAGTTGATAAAAAAAGAGAAATTTATTTCATTGATAATGTTAAATTTCATATCGATGAGGTTTCATCGTTGGGGTCTTTTGTAGAAATTGAAGCAATCGATTCTGATGGAAGTATAGGGATTGAAAAGCTCAAAGAGCAATGTGATTTTTATATTGATAAGTTTCAAATAGAGGACCAGGATTTTATTAGTTGTTCATATAGCGACTTAATCATAGAACAAGGAGCCGCATTCCGAGCAGAAATTAAATCGGCGTATGATATTTTTGTGCCAAAAGTAATGAGTGATCTAAAGGCCCATGTAATCTCTCACTCCTCCAACCCGGACCATGCATGCTACCGAGTAGAGTCTCTGGCGGACTATGAAAAAACTAAAACAAAATTTCTTCTTATAAGTGATTTATTAATTGAGTCAGAGGTTGGAGGACGTTTGATTTCTACTTTCAAACTTCATACTCCCTTAGTTACTGATGAAGTTAGCGTAGATGTGATAGAGCTTCCACAGCCAAAGGAAAATAATAAGTATTCAAAAGGTTTTGAACATTTAGAATTTGTCATTGCAGAGAAGTTTGAAGACTTTAATAAGTTATATCCAAATGTCGAGTTTGATTGGAAAGGTACTAATAAGCCTTTTAATCCTGAGTTGAGATTAAAGCTTGGGGCATACTCGGTTAAATTTCATCATCAAAGTTTGGAAGAAGTAATACGTATAGAAACGGCCACCAAGTAGGTGGCCGTAGTTAATTTATTTAAGGTAGATCGAGTTTTCATCTAATTCCACAAATGTTTTTTGGTTTTGTTGATCGGAGTCACTTGGAAGATCTGGGAATAGAGTTATAGGCTCAAAGATGAACTGATCTTGCTCTGCCGTCATTGCTCGATAGAGAACTCTGCCTTGGTCTTCAAGTCTTAGTCTTCCCAGTTGGTACCCAATGTACTTGGGAGTCTTAATCTCAACAGTATAACTATCGATAATTTGCCAGTCCACACCAGCTTCAAATTGTATGAATTCAGAGATGTTGTCAGCACTCAGCCCAATATTCAGTCCCCCAATTTGTTGTATATTAATTTTCATACTGTCTGTTATCAACGCCTGAATTACAAAACCAACATCATCTAGGTAGTCCTTACAGGTCTGGTGCATACCGTATTGGTACCAATCTGTAACATCAATGGAAGAAAGGTATTCGATGGTAATACCATTTAATTCAATATTAACTGTGTGGTTGTCTTTGAGTCCTAGTCCTGCTGAGAATAAAGATGTTCCAAAGATAGTAAAACCTAGGTTGCCTTGAAAGGCATAATTGTAAGTTCTATTAAAGTGTTGTTTGTCATAGTGGCGTTCGATGCTCTCTTGAGAAAAACATGATTCGGCAGGAGCGATAAAGGCCAGTGCTGTAGGTCTACCTCCGAGCATTGTTCCAACCCCTGATGATTCAATTGGGTTCTCATAGCCGATAAATCCATATTCCTTCACCAATCCATTCAGGGCACTGATTGGGTCGTCTGTGATTGGCTTTTTACAAGAGGTGAAACTCATTAATGCGGCAGTTGAGCAAATGATAGATAGCGAGCGTTTAACTGTTGGATTCATGCTTGTCTCCTAATTCTCCAGGACGGAAAAAAGATAAAGGTTGTGGTGATGTGAAGAGCTTCACATCGGTTAGTTACACTTTAAATATGGGGGAATTTTTTTGACTTGTTTGAATTGATTTTAACACAAATTTATAAACGAATTAAAAATAAAATTTTTAAAATGAAAAAACATCCTTCTTTTAATGTCTTAGCGGTAGCTATTGTGCAGAATATTTGGTTAGAATCTTCTCCATATAGTTCTGGGACATAAGTGCAGAGTTAGCTTTTTCTATTGCTTGGATGATTTGAATTGAAAGACTTTTGTGGGCATAGAAGTAGTTGTGGCGGCTATTAAGGATAATAGGATTACCATACTCTATGTCTTGAAATTCATCTTTTTGCTTGATGAAGTTAAATGCCGGCTCTGAGATTATAAATGAATCGAGGCGTTGAATCCTATACATTTTAAAGCTCTGCTCGTAATTATCTAGAAATACTTTTTGAAGGTAGCTCACTTCATCGATCTCTTTTCCATACCGGGCATTTCTTATCAGACCTATGCTTTTGCCTCTAAGACCTTCAACTTCACTGATATATGTTTGAGGTGGTGTAATGACTATGTTTTGAAAACCAAAACTCCTAGCGACAACTTTTGTGTTTAATAGAAAGTCACGTTTGAACATTAAGGCCATGTCCACTTTGCCCTTAGATATTGCATCAACAACCCTAGGGTATGGAAGTGGGACAAGCTTTAGCTGAATGTCAGCAACTTTAAAGACCTGCTTAATGAAGTCAACATGAATGCCTTGAAGTTTGGGAGAATCAAATGCGAAAGGTGCCACTTTAATTACAGCGACGTTTACAACCTTAGCGTGCGCGGAAAATACACTTTCAAAGCTTGAATAAGCCAAAATGAATAGGACGAGAAAGTATATTTGCAAAATAGCCCTTACTTACTAAGTGGGAATGAGCAAAAAACTATGCCTCATAGGCCGAATCTTGACAATAGGATTGCTAAGAAGTATTAACTTTAGTTACGCACCCTTGGCTCAGCTGGATAGAGCGTCTGACTACGGATCAGAAGGTCGGGAGTTCGAATCTCTCAGGGTGCGCCACTTTTCTCTAATTCTTCACTTTTAGACTTAACTTGCTGCTCCAAAGGTAACTCGATAGTTATCTCAGCATATTCATTCTCTTTACTCTCGATATTTATTTTACCGTCATGCTGCTTAACAATCTCGTAAGTTAGATATAGGCCAAGTCCTGTTCCACTTCCACTTGGTTTGGTAGTGAAAAAGGGTTCTAAAATTTTATCGATATTCTCTTCAGCTATCCCCTTGCCGTTGTCATAAAACTTCATTTTTACCATCTTATTATCAACAACAATGCCTGAGACACTTATGTAGCCTTGATAGCTAGAAGGGTCTCTTTTACTTCGCTTTTGGGTGATTGAGTGAAGAGAGTTTTCAAATAGATTCAATAGGAGTCTACCAAAGTCATTTGCAAAAACAGGGATATTGATACTAGGGTCTATTAGGTTGTCGAAGACAATGTCCATGCTTGTCATCTTTTCACGAGACTTAATTAACACGCTAAAATTAGTATCAATGAATTGCTTCAAGTTAATTTTGGTTGTATCCGAATTTTGAACTCTTGCCTGTAGAAGCATGTTTTTAATAATTGTGTTCATTCTTTCGTGGTTTTCTACAGCGATATTTAAGAGACTTCCCAGCTTTTCTTTGAACTGGGGCTCTACTTCGTTGTTTTCTTGGATCAGGTCTTTGATCATAATTGACGTGTTTTGACTTAAATTAAGCGGGTTTTTAAGTTCATGGGCAATGCCAGCTGAAAGTATGCCAAGGGAAGTAAGCTTTTCGTGCTTTAAGATTTGAGATTGGGCACTCTTGAGCTTTGAAACCAAATCTATAACTTCGTCGTTCTTTTCCTTTAATAACTCTGTCTTATTTTCAACAATGGCCTCAAGGACTTCTTTATAGTTGGATAGTTGTCTAATAAGGTCATTGAATGCTGTCTGAATACTATCAAACTCCTTAATATCCTTTGATATTTCCAGGTCAACTGGTTTAGGGTTTTTGGGATTGATCTCAGAGATACTCTTTACGAACTGATTCAATGGATTTTTTAGCTTATTATTAATGAAGACTAGTAATATGGTCCAAAGGAAGATCGTTTTTAGAATTGAGTTAACTATAATTGGAAAGACAATGTGGGAGAGCTGTCCAATGATAATGCTGTTACCACTATATAAAAATAGCTGACCTATATATTCACTATCACTTGTGCCCATCTTTTTATTGAGCTTCTTTTTAAATACAAAAATTTGATTAGGGTTAAAAGCAATATCCAGGTTTTGAATTGGTTCTTTTTGGCTTTCACCTGCACTGTAGATTGTCTCACCCTTTGCACCTTTTACAGCGACATGTTTAATGCTTGGGGATTTGGCGATACCGTCTATAATCGCCTTAGTTTGAACCTCATTAAACTCCCACAAGGAATTGGTAAGGGACTCAGAAAAACTTTCTTCAATTTCTTGTATCTGTAGTTCAATATCAGACTTGATTTTAAAATATTCGAGAGCAATCTGACTCAACGTCAAAATAACTGCTACTGAAAAGTAGTAGAAGGTAATGTGCCTTATAACCTCAAAGGTTATTGAATTTTTTTCTTCTAAATAAGCTCTCTGATCCATATACTGCACATTATATATTAATTTTGAAAATTATCGTGCCAAAAAAGAATGAATAAAGACCGCCTTAATTTGTATGTTATCTTGTTGATCGGGGGGCTGTTCCTTCTAAACCTCTTTCAATCTACTTTGATGAACCTCAGCCATGATGAGGCCTATTACTGGATTTACAGTCTTTTTCCTGCATGGGGCTATTATGATCACCCTCCTATGGTTTCATGGCTAATAGGCCTTGGCAGTTATTTTGGTGATACTGAAACTTTAGTTCGATTACCTTTTGCAATTTTACAGGCAGCATCTCTGTGGCTTTTATGGGATTTAGGTCAACGTAAAAATTTCCCAGTCTTCGCTAGTTCTGTACTTTGTATGCCACTGATTTTGGGAAGCGGCTTCTTGGCCCTACCTGATACGCCGTTGATGTTTTTCTCAATACTATTTTGGTGGTTAACTCTAAAATATGAGAGTAACGAAAAGGTTTGGCATGTTTTGCTACTTTCACTGGTGATCGCTTGTATGTTTTATTCCAAGTATCACTCGCTAGTTGTTGTTCTATTAACTGTAGCAGCTAAGCCTAAACTTTTCTTACGAAAGAGTTTTTGGGCAATCGTCGCTCTTGTTGTGGTGTTTTATCTTCCACACGTTATGTGGCAAGCAGACCACGATTTTATAACCTTTGATTTTCACTTAAATAAGCGATCTGAAAAACACTTTGAGTTGGCCAATATTTTAGATTTTATTGGTGGTCAGATTGCTCTTGGTGGAATTTTGGCCTTTCTGTATGGCCTATTCAAGGTGTTGAAAAGTCCTAAAAATAAACTCTTAGCGTTTAACTCAATTGGCTTTTTCATATTTGTGCTATTGCTATCATTTAGAAATAGAATTGAAGCAAA
>JAGSHJ010000482.1 GCA_023954595.1 Bacteriovoracaceae bacterium
AAATACTGGTTTAATGAATAAGCCAATGTATTGGAAAGAGGAGTGTACAAAACCCTAGCTATCGATTAAGTCTCTGTTTCAAAAGACAGAGACTTAAAATAAATTTCACTTCGATCACGTAAGATCGTCTTTAAAGTCATGGTTTGATGAACATTTTTTTCAAAACAAAGAAACTATAAACACGGTTTTAATATAAACCATTATTTTAACGAACGGACGGAGAATTTTATGAACAAAATATTACTTTGCTTAACTCTTTTAGGAACCATTTTTACTCATTCATGGGCCTCCGAAAGCAAAGTGGACGGAGAAATAGTTAAATGTTACGCGTTTTTAACAGTAAATGGAAACCTTGGCTATGGATCTGATATTGATCCTGTAAAGCTCATCACATTAACTGATGATGTAATAATGGAAGGACGAATTAGTAAAGATCCTGATACCTCTAACAAGGTTTATGCTATTTCTAACGTTGGTATTGCAGGTGATGAAGAAAAACTAAGGTTAAAATTAGAAAACTTAAAACTTTTTGAAAACCCAATGGTTAAGAGATCTATGAATCGAAATAGAAATAAACTGGGGATGAAAGAGGCAATTGAAGTTATATTTTCTGTTTGTAAATGACTAGGAAACGAATTAGTTCCTGTGCACTAAGACAGGGATTTAAAATAAGCTTCACTTCGATCACGAATGATCGTCTTTAAAATCACGGTTAGATGAACATTATTAAGAATACAAAGAAATTATAGACTATTTATCGTCCTAAGTGCAAAACTTTAATTTAAAGGATACACGTCCTAATACTTAATTATCGCTTCAACGAAGTGATCTTTACCTCTCTCGCTTAGCACCTTTTTTAGATGCTTAGCTCCCCTCTTACCAAGTTTTGGATCGATTTCAACACCTAGAAAGCGATTAAGTACACATGTAGCAGATGAAGAACAAGATTGTGATTGAATAAAGTATCGATCTCCCCTTTTAGACACATCGTATTTGCGCCCCTCTGGAGTCAAAAGATATGCGTGGTCTCCGTCATCGACAAGCTTAACTTTTTTACCGATACTTTCAGTATTTGCACCCTTAGGTGATTTACTTTTATAACTAAGAGTTTGCTTACTACCTAATAGTTTATACAGAAATCCTGTTTTCTCCTCGATATGAATTTCAAGCTCAGGAGCATATGAATCAAATGGAGGAACATTGTACTTAGCTGAGTCTTCATAGAAGGCCACAATTTCTTCTTTAAGCTCTTTCATTTTATCTTTATTAAGCCTTAAAACAAAACCCGTGCTTCCGTCAGTAACTCTATCGACACTGTACTTGCCAGTACTCGTTTTTTTAATCCAGTTATACGTGAAACGCTCATCTCCAATTCGAAGATAGACATGCCCAAACGGCTCAATATCCTGATAAATAACTTCCACTGTATCTTCTACAAAGCTTTTGTAGTGATTGTTTTTCACAGCAGAAAACCTTGCACCTTCTAGCATTGTATAAACTGGCACTTCGCCTTGGGTGCTTAATTTGTTGACCAATGGTACTTTTTCAAGCTTATCTATAATCTCAGATTTAACAAGTACAGGTTCAAGTTCAACAGTTTTGGAAGCGACTACTTTTTTGATTGTTTTTGGATTAAGCCAGCTCTTTAATGCTGGATATAGCTTTGATTCATGAGCAAATTCAACAAGTGCGGCCTGAATTTTTTGTATGGCCTCAGGTGAAGATAATTTCTGAGCACTATAGAGTTGTTCAATACCTATCAACTTTTTGGCATATAAGTCTTGAGCTGCAGCTATAGTTTCTTTTAGATTTACTCCTGAGGCCTTGGACTCATTAGAGAGAAGTTTTATATGTCCTTGCCAATCCCTAAACGGGTACGCAAAGTTAGCACCTATCTTTAAGGCCTTTGGCCTTGGGTCAGCCTCAAATAGTTCCTCTAGCATAAAGCTCACAGGTGACTTCTTATTTTGTGCAGTTTTTCTAGTGGCGCCAATTAGCTGTTCAAGTGCCTCATCTTTATCAAAGGCCCGAAACTTCAATGCCTCTAAAAAACGCTCTTTACCCTCTTTATGAATCTCAATGGTTCTTTCAACTCTATTTTTGATACAATCAAGACTCTTATGACAGTCTCGGACTTCATTAATTATACGTCCAGACTGTCTAGCGACATCGGGCCGGTACACGGTCCCACCAATAAATTTGTGCGAGTCAACTGAAGAAGAGACACCACCCATTCCATAGAATTGATCCATAGAGTTTTGAGTGAGCATAACTTCAAGTTTATGCTCGCGTGC
>JAGSHJ010000037.1 GCA_023954595.1 Bacteriovoracaceae bacterium
AATTTCGCTATGGGCCCACTTATTCATCTCATCCACCCATTCTTGCATATTACTAAAACGAGTGGCCTTACCAGGGACTTTTCCAATATTTTCATTTGAAATCCCACCATGAACAAAGAGAGTGTCGTCAATTTTCTTGATAACCTCACCAAGTTTAAGATACTCGTAGAATTCACCACCCTTCTCAAGAGAGCGCATAAAATCATCAAAGACCATTTGATCACTTACTTGCGAAAGATCCATTAATACTTTTAGCTCTCGTCTTCTATGCTCAAACGCTTGGGCAGCGTTCATACCTTTGAGTATGACCTTGAGTCTAAAAATATCAGAATCAAAAGGCTCTACAAGTCTTTGCAAATCGGCCAGTGGCATTGATAGATCTAAATTCATCCCAGTTTTATTGAGGTACTGAATATAGGGCACTCTTAAGAACTCGTTAGGGGCATGCCCCTTTAAATCCATAATCAGGTTATAAACCATCATCTTATTAACATCTCTATTACCTAGAAGCAGAGTGACATTATTAGGTTGAGACTTTTTCATTTGTGTAAGCACTCTTACAATGCGAGCTCCACCTGGTCCTTTATCCACAGCATCACCCATAAACACAAGCTGGTGCCCATCTTTTATGTGCCATCCCTTATCTGAGGAGTAATCAAAGAACTCTGAATGCTCTTCTAAATAGCGTTGGAATTTAGGAAAATTACCTTCAAGGTCGCCCACTACGAGAACTGAGCTCATAGCGGCCTTGCACAGACAGAAAAATGTTAATAAAATTAGCCTCATAGTAAATACTCTACAAGACTGATCGGAAAGTAATTAGGGAAACTTGAACCGAAATCATTATAGTCTCAATTGCTGAATTTTCATTAGCACGTTTGTGCTTCGACCATTTTTTTTGCCTTTAATCACATTTGGTACAATGGTAAAATAGTCGTAATTGAAACTTCGAGGAAATGTTTAAAAATGATACGCACTATCCTATTTAGTTTGCTTCTTGCATGTACAACTGCATTTGCAAAACCCAATGCTAAAGTTATTAAAAGACCAGAGATGAAGGCCTATGGCATTGTAGAAACAGGTACAGTCCCTGAGTCGGAAAAGTTAATATCCAAGCTATCATCGCAATTTGAAAAGTATGGAGACACTAGAGAGCTAATTGTTTCCTTTCTAGATTTCAATCCTAAGGAAAATAAAGTTAAAATTTTTGTAGGTTTTTTTGAAGGATCAAGGTTAAAAGATCATCCAAAGGACAATTACGAGAAGTTAACTTTTCCTCAAGGCCCTTACCTACAAGTAAAGTTCGACGACCCGGGAGAACTTAGAGATGCTTATGACGTAATAAATTCTATTGAGAAAAAAATGGGTAAGAAAACTACTGGCTATGTGATCAATGGATATACCATTGTTGATTTTAAATATATCCCCACCTCTTTGGTTAAAATTCAAGAATAATAAATATTAATAAGGAACGCCTAGGTGGAAATTTTTCTAAAAACTGAACGTGTAATTCTTAGATATTTCAAACCAGAAGATAAAGAACTTCTAAGAGATCTTGATAGTGATCCTGAAGTCATGAGGTTTCTAAGCAATGGTAATCCAAGTGATGAGAAAGAAGTAACTCGCGCAATTACTGTCATAATGGAATTAAATGACAAGACTGATGGAAAGTATGGGTATTGGATCGCATTAGAAAAACAGACAAATAACTTCATGGGCTGGTTCCAGCTACGACCTTTAAAGACTGATCCTGAAAATTATGAAAAGCTAGAGCTTGGATACAGGTTAAAGAGAGAGTTTTGGGGTAGAGGGTATGCCACCGAAGTTTCTAAAGCTCTAATAGATAGAGCATTCAAAGTCCTAGGCTCCACGGAGGTTTGGGCCTTAACCCATCATAAAAACTTAGGCTCACGCAAGGTAATGGAGAAGTGCGGGCTGAGCTATAAGTACGAAGAACCATACGAACCCTACCCTGATCCTGATAACCTAGTCGTATATTACGCATTATCGAAGGCCCAATGGTCACAGAAAACTTAGCTTTTCCTTTTTAGCTTGTGATCAATTTGCTATGTTGTCCTCATGAATGATCTTGAAAAATTGGCCAGAACTAAAATGCCCTTTGGAAAACACGCTGGTACAGTGCTCATTGACCTGCCCGAGAACTATGTTGTGTGGTTCCACTCTAAAGGTTTTCCAGAAGGTGAAATAGGAAGACTATTAGGTCTTTTATATGAAATTAAACTCAATGGCCTTGAGTACCTTGTTCAGCGACTACGATTTTAATCTGGCCCACCTACCTAGGTAAGTAGGCCTGTATTATCTGCCCCAGAAGGCAGCTAGTCTTTTTTCTCGCCTTTGACCATTTCGGCATATGCCTTAGCTTCTTTTTGCTTTCTTTCACTATACCTATCAACTAAAAAATCAGCGTGATCACGTGTGAGATATGTAAAGCGCATAAGCTCCTCCATTACATCTACAATCCTTTCTCTAAATGCAGACTCTTTCATAGATCCGTCTTCGTTAAACTCTTGGTATGCCTTGGCAACAGAAGACTGGTTTGGAATTGTAATCATACGCATCCACCTTCCTAGAACACGCATATTGTTGACAGCATTAAAGCTTTGCGATCCACCACTTACTTGAATTAGGGCCAAAGTTCTGCCTTGAGTAGGCCTAACAGCGCCCATAGTTAGTGGAATCCAGTCAATTTGAGTCTTCATTAATCCTGACATATTTCCATGAAGCTCAGGAGAGGACCAAACTTGTCCTTCAGACCAAAGACTCAACTCTCTCAGCTCCTGAACCTTAGGGTGTTCAACTGACTTGTCGTTATCAAATACAGGGATGCCTTCAGGGTTGTATATCTTAACCTCAGCTCCCATGTGCTCAAGAATGTTTTTTGCCTCTTCAGCTGCAAGCCTAGAATAAGATCTGTCTCTTAGAGATCCGTACAATACAAGTATGCGTGGTTTATGTGTGCTCTTTTCCAGTTCCTGTGGATTTAAATTGAATTTTTCATTTTCTAAATATTTCATATGCGATTTCCTTTATAAAAGCTTGATATCTGGTAGATTCTACACCCCGTACCATAGTACAGTGTCAAGATAGGTTTATACCTACCTAATAAGCTAGGAATTATCAAGAAACCTACAAATGCCCGAGTATAACTGCCTATCTGTAATTCTTATCCATAAAAGGACAAAAAGCTATAAAGAGACTCATTAAGGTGATAATCAGAGGGTATGCAAGTAAACGTAAAATTTTTAGAAAACCTGAGACTTGAGGCCAACTTTGATGACTTCAGCATTATTACCGATCAGCCAATTCGCTATAAAGGCGATGGAAGTGCACCTAGTCCTTTCGACTACTTTCTAGCTTCCTCAGCGCTGTGTGCCGCATACTTTGTAAAAGTATATTGTGTGGCCAGAGACATTCCTACGGAAGACATAAAGCTTTCTCAAGATAACATTATAGATCCTGAGAACAGATACAATCAGACCTTCAATATTCAGGTTGAATTGCCTGAGAGCATATCCGAAAAAGATCGTGAGGGTATTTTACGTGCAATGGATCGATGTACAGTAAAGAGAGTTATTCAAAATAAACCTCAATTTAAAATCGACTCCAAAAATGTTCTAGGAAAAGATGAGGGTATAAACGCGCAGCTGACAACTTCCAGTGAAGCAAAGACTATGATTCTTGGAAAGGATTGTTCCCTAGAAGAGACAATTGCAAACATGAGCTCAATTCTAAGCGAGCTTGGTATAAAAATTGAAATCGCTTCATGGAGAAACCTTGTTCCTCATGTCTGGTCTGTTCACATTAGAGATGCAGACTCCCCTATGTGTTATACCAACGGTAAGGGCGCTACAAAAGATGCTGCTCTTTGTTCAGCACTAGGTGAATATCTAGAAAGAATAAGTAACAACTACTTCTATAATGATTTCTTCTTAGGTGAAGAGATTGCCAACAGTGAATTTGTTCATTATCCAAATGAGAAATGGTTCAGGCCAGGCCCTGAAGACTCACTTCCTGAAGGGCTTATGGATGAGAGACTTCTAGACATCTATAACCCTGAAGACGAATTAAAATCGACTCACCTTATAGATACAAATTCAGGTAATACCGATCGTGGAATCTGTGCACTTCCTTATGAGAGACAATCTGATAAAGAAACTGTTTATATTCCAGTAAATCTTATCGGCAACCTATTTGTAAGTAATGGAATGAGCGCTGGTAATACAAAGTACGAAGCACGTGTTCAATGTCTTTCTGAAATTTTTGAACGCGCAGTTAAAAACCAGATTATTCTAGAAGAGATCACTCTTCCAGACGTTCCTGAGAGTGTCATTGCAAAGTATCCAAAGATCCAAGAAGGAATCCAAAAGCTTGAAGAGCGTGGATTCCCAATCGTTGTTAAAGATGCGTCCTTAGGCGCTAAATTTCCTGTAATGTGTGTAACTCTAATGAATCCAAACAATGGCGGAGTGTTCGCCTCATTTGGAGCACACCCAAAATTTGAAGTAGCACTTGAGAGAAGTTTGACCGAACTACTTCAAGGAAGAAGCTTTGAAGGCCTAAATGATGTTGCTGCTCCAACATTTAATAAATTTGCAGTAAGTGAGCATAATAATATTGTAGATCACTTTATTGACTCAACAGGAGTCATTTCTTGGAAGTTCTTCAGCGGCAAGTCTGATTACGAATTTACTCATTGGGACCTATCCGGTTCAACGGAACAGGAATACAACTACCTGATGGATATCTTCGCTCAGCTTGAGAAAGAAGTTTACATCGCCGACTACGAGGAACTGGGAGCGAAAGCTTGCAGAATTTTAGTACCTGGTTATTCTGAAATCTACCCTGTTGACGACCTAATATGGGATAATCACAACAAGGCACTTGAATTTAGATCTGACATTTTAAATATCCACTCACTTGATGACAATGCTCTATCTAGTTTGATCTCCAACCT
This sequence comes from Bacteriovoracaceae bacterium, assembly GCA_023954595.1. Taxonomy (GTDB): domain Bacteria; phylum Bdellovibrionota; class Bacteriovoracia; order Bacteriovoracales; family Bacteriovoracaceae; genus UBA845. The sequence continues at coordinate 4,976 of JAGSHJ010000037.1, forward strand.
TGAGGACAGCGAACTTGATGATTACACCCTTATTTCTGAACTCATCGGGATTGCTTTTGATGAAAACTCGGTATGGGGAAGACTTAATATTGGTGAATTAAAATGCATGGGAGCTCTTGCTCTTAAGCGCTTTGACGAGGCCAAAGAGTTTGTGGAGATGTTCCTAACGTTTAACGACAACTCTCCAGAGAGGAAAAAGTATTACCAATGTCTGAATGCAATTTTAGATATCACTTTGGACGAAGAACTCGACGTTAATGATTATGTCCACAGCATGACTAGAATGTATGGCGCAGAGGTTCTGGATAACGCCCTAGGAACCGTCAGAGGTGACATAAAGTTCTTTGGGCTTACTAAGACTAGCATGAAATTAGAAGGCCTTGAGAAGCATTTAAAGCTCATTGAAAGCTATGAGAAGCTACAAGTTGCCAGAGCTAAATTTAAACAAAACAACTAAAAATAAGGCCTGCTAACAAGCAGGCCTTTTTTATTACAACTGAAGTGCTGCGGATATATGTGCGGCATAAGACCAAGTAAGATCTCTTGCTCCCATCATGAAGCCATTGAAGCGGCTCATTTGCTCATCCATATGTCCGTTGTCATCTGCGTGATAGTCGGCCCTCTTGAAAAATCCCAAGGCCTTATTTCTTAATTTACTTAGAAGTTTATCTTTAGAATCGCAACCAGAGAGTTGAAGTCTATGACAAACATCTTGAATGTTCACTGAGCTTGAATTTCTAAGCCTTTTTTCAAGTCTTAGATAATACTCTCCCATCGCAAATGTTGCTAAGAACCAAGGGTTTCCAAGTCTGTCTGTTCTATAGCCGTCATAAGTATCTTCTGGGTATCTTCCTATAGCAGTACCTAAGTGATCCTGAGACTTATTAATGCTATAAATTTGCTTAAAAGACTCTTCAATTTTAACCGCTGTGGCCATCACTCTTGAATCTTCCACTCCAAAGAAGCCATCACCATTATCACCGTGATGAACACCAAGAATGACAGAAACATCTAACTGAGACTTGTATACGCCTCGAGTTTGATTGAGCGTTGACTCAATATGGCCTTTATTTGGATTCCAAAAGGTCTCAATAAGTTTAGAAACCTTCTGTGCCTTAATCTCGTAAAAGTCCGCAGCTCCATTATCTCCAAGTCTCCTAGCAAGCTTAGCACCACTTAAAAGAGCTCTTCTTTGCGCCATGGCCGTAGAAAAGTGAAGTCCCATAACTTCTTCCCAATAATCAAAACCATGAGAATTAAAATAGATCGCCGTATACTCAAGATCCATTTTTATAGGTGATAGTGCTGGAAGCTCAGGAGTGTAGAGATTCTCTCTAACCCACTGTTCCTGTCCTTCATCTATTAGATAATTTGCAAACTTAATTAGAGTAACTGCTCTTAGTGCTGGCCCATCATGTTGAGGTCTCCCCCAAGGTCCAGTAAAAGGCCTGCCATCCACATGATATTTAGGCTCTCCAAGATTGAAAAAACCAGATGCTTGTTGGTTGCTTTGAACTCTGGCAACAAAGTCATACATTAGACTTTTAAGTTGGTTTTTCTTTATTGGGTCTTGTTCAACAACCATCACATCAAAGATGGTACTCATTACAAGTGCTGCATCTCTAACCCAATGGTAGAAGTAATTAGGCTGTGATTTGGATGGAGAGGCAACTACCACCCCTTTTTCAGTACCGCTTGGGTGAATATTATTTAACAACAATTCCAAACTTTTTTTGTCGTCAATCTTGTTAAATTCTACTGCAAATAAGTTTGCAGTGAACAACAACGCAATTAAAAGATAATTCATCATGATTCTCCTCTTATACAGTTTTCAGATATTCTTTTACTTGTTCACTTGTACCAAGCTCTAAAACTTTTTCGACGTGCTTCTTGCACTCGTTGAAGTTCAAACCTCTTACAAGTTTTCTTGTGGTCAATACATGCATAGGGCTCATACTAAGTTCAGTAAGGCCCATCCCCACAAATAATGGAACCAATAGAGGGTCATGGGCCATGCTACCGCACATAGCAACCTCAACACCCTTAGCAAGACCGTTCTTTGCGACCATATTTATTAATCTTAAAAGTCCTGGGTTGAATGGATCGTACAGATGTGCGACCTTCTCATTCATTCTATCTACGGCACAGGTGTACTGGGTAAGATCATTGGTTCCAATACTGAAGAAATCAACATGGTTGGCAAGGATATCAGACATGATTGCAGCAGAAGGAATTTCAATCATCATTCCTACCTTATAGGTTCCAACACTAATACCTTGAGCTATCAGCTCTTGCTTGGCCTGTTCTAAAATAGATTTCGCTTCAAGGAGCTCATTCACAGAAGAGATCATAGGAAACATAATTCCAATATTTCCTTGAGTACTTGTTCTAAGCATCGCTCGAAGTTGTGCTTTAAATAGCTCTTTGTCGTCTAGGCAGATTCTAATTGCACGGTATCCAAGAAATGGATTTTCTTCATGACCGATATCTAAATAATCTAAATTTTTATCACCACCGATATCTAAAGTTCTAAAGATACACTCTTTATTATCAAGTCTTTTAACTATTGATGAGTAGATCTCATATTGCTCTTGTTCAGAAGGCATTTGGGACTTGTCCATAAAAAGGAACTCTGTTCTATAAAGTCCTACGGCCTCAGCATCATTTGCTTCAAACGAGTCCATATCCTTTAAATGGCCTATGTTTCCACCAAGTTTTACGCTGTGATTGTCCAAAGTGACACTCTCCACTCCTTTAAACTTAGATAGCTCCTGCTTGCGGTTCTCTTGCTCTGTTTTTATTTTTTGAAACTCATCCAGAATGCTTTGATCAGGGTTGATATAAACCTGTCCCTGCTCACCATCGAAAACCAAAAGGTCATCATTTTTTACGACTTCAGTAATATTACCAAGTCCAACAATCGCCGGCACTTCCATAGTTCTTGCCATGATAGCTGAGTGCGATGTCTTTCCACCAATATTAGTTATAAAGCCTAAGACTGCATCTTTATTTAAGGTAGCAGTCTCTGAAGGAGTAAGATCATGTGCAACAATGATAGCCCCGTTGTCCACTCTAGATAGATCAACACTCTCAATACCTAGAATATGTCTTGTAACACGAGAGTAAACATCTTTGATGTCAGCAACACGCTCTTTCATGTAAGCGTCGTCCATCGCCTCAAAAATTGAGACGAAGGTTTTTGTAACTGTATCCAGAGCGTATGCACTATTGACCATGTCATTTGTGATCATTGAGCAAACTTGCTTTTTGATTTCAGGATCATCAAGAAGAAGCAGGTGGGCATCAAATATCTGCGCCTTTTCTTCGCCAAGATTTTTTAGAGTATCTTCTCTTAGAGCACTCAACTCTTCGCGGGATTTAGAAATGGCATCTTCAAGTTTTTTGATCTCTTTTTCTACAGAGTCAATTTTTGTCTTTTCGATAACGACCTCTTTATGATTGCCATAAACGAATGCCTTACCGATTGCAACACCTGGAGATGCCGAGATTCCTGTAATTACCATACCTGGTCTCTTAATTAAGGTTAAATTTGTTTTCGAAAAGCTTAGAAAGTGCTTCTACAGCTTCTGCCTCGTCAGCACCTGTCGCTTTAAGAGTAAGTTCTGTATTTTTAGTAAGTCCAAGTGCCATAAGCCCCATGATAGACTTAGCGTTTACCTCAGAGCCATTTACCATAACACTAACGTCAGAAGTGTAAGCATTAGCTTCTTTAACCAAAATTGCCGCAGGTCTAGCGTGAAGTCCTTCTTCATTTAAAACTGTTACTAATTTTTCCATTTAACACACTCCTTATTTAAATTTATATCAGGCCAAATTAATTGCCGATTAGTTCATTGTAATTTTCATTAGATCTTTCTTATGATCAACATCTCCAAGCCCTAGAATAACAACCTCTTTGACATCGTTCATATTTGTAATAACAAATGGTGTGATCTCACTTTTGGCACGTTCTTTAATAAGCTCTAGATCAAATTCAATTAATTGATCCCCGGCCTTCACAGTGTCTCCAACCTTAACTAAAGATTTAAAGCCATCACCTTTCATCTTCACAGTATCAATACCAATGTGAACTAAAAGCTCTGTACCAGCTTGCGTCTTTATCCCAATGGCGTGATTTGTATGAAAAAGTTGAACAATTTCTCCATCTACAGGAGCGTAAAGCATTCCCTCTGTAGGAATGATGCCGACACCATCACCAAGTAGTTTCTCTGCAAATGTTGGATCTGGAACATCAGAGATATTTATGGCCTTACCAATCAATGGTGATTGAATTATAAGCTCTTTTATAGGTCCGCTTTGTGTAAGTGCCTCCTCTGTAGGCACAACCTCTGGTGCTTCGTCTTTTTGTGTGGGCGTTTTACCGTTAATGAATGCCTGTATTTCTTCTTTTAAAGCATCAGATTCAGGCCCAAATATAACCTGCATATTTTTGCCAGACGCCATAACACCAGCAGCACCAATGGACTTTAGAGCTTCTCTATCCACATTTTCTACTTGAACCATCTCAAGTCTTAATCGTGTGATACATGCATCTATGTGTTGAATGTTTTCTTTTCCACCTAATGCACCAAGCACCGCTTGGGCCTTTTCTGCGAGATTTTCAAACTTCAAAGCTTTAGAAGAGCTATCTTCCCTTCCAGGTGTTTTAAAATTAAAGAACCCGATGGCCCAATAAAAGAATGTAAAATAAGCGCCAGCAATAAGTGGGCCTACTATAACCCATAGATACATACTGTTTTTTTGATTAAAAAAGCCCACACCGTAGTCAATAAGGGATGCTGAGAATGTATAACCTAAGTGAATCTCAAACATATTGGTCAGTAGACCGGATGCAAAAGCACCTAGTACATGAAAGACATAAAGAAGTGGTGCTGTAAAAATAAAGGCAAATTCAATAGGCTCTGTGATTCCAGTTATAATGGATGTTAGAGCAGCAGTAAGCATAACCCCACCAATTGCCTTTCTTTTAGCGATTGGAGCTCTTAAATACATAGCAAAACACGCTGCAGGTAGACCAAATAGCATTACTGGAAACTCGGCCGCCATAAAGCGACCAGCAGTTGGATCACCTGCAAAGAATCTTGCAGAGTCCCCAAGAACAGTTTTACCACTAGAAGTCACAAACTCACCAAACTCATAGAGAAATGGTGGATAGTAAACATGGTGAAGCCCCACTGGAATTAGAAGTCTCTTTCCGGCAGCGTAAAATGCAGGACCGATATCACTGTTCATTACAAGCGTTCCAAATTCATTTATCGCCTGCTGGATAGGTGGCCAAATAAGGCCTAAGATAATCCCAAGAATTACAGACGATGCAGCGGTAACAATTGGAACAAGTCTTTTACCTGCAAAGAAACCTAGAATTGGGTGAAGTTTAGTTTGATAGAATCTATTATATAAATAAGCAGTTAAAAGACCTACAATGATGCCACCAAAAACTCCTGTATTGATAGCAAGCTCAAGACCTCTAATTTCGCTCATAGATGTTAGAACATTACCTAAAGTGAAATAGCCTACAACTGCCGCAAGGCCTGCGACACCAGCACCACCAGTGAATCCAATTGCGACTCCAATAGCAAATACAACAGGAAGTTGTTCAAAGATGGAGATTCCACCAGTAAACATAAGCTTTCCCAAAGAGTCGATCCACAATGCTTCATTACCTTGAAGGATTCGGCCGAATGCTACTAAAAGACCGGCTGCTGGTAGAACTGACACAGGTGTCATTAATGACTTTCCTACTTTCTGTAAAAGTGAAAAAACTGTGCTGCTAACTTTGCTCATTTAACTCTCCAACGTATAGGTTTCAATAACCTATACTAATAAGTTGATCGTTTTAATAGATTTTTTAGATCTAAAATGAGCTGAAATAGCGCCTAAATGGAATATTTTGGTGAAAAATGCGCGTCAAAAGATGCTAACTCCGCGCACCATCCAAGGATGCGCAAAGTCATATTAGTTCATGAATGGAATTTGTGAAGTGCTTAGATAGTAGGCCCAAAAAACAACAACCGAGGCACCCATTAATCCAAAAAGAATGTCGGATGCTTCAATTCTGTTTAATTTTGAATTTTTCTCCCTCGCTGCTCTAGGCGAGTTTATCTGTGAGCGCTCTCTTATTTTTGGCTCCACAGTGAATGAGTTTTCACTTTCGGTTTCTTCTTTCTTTTCAAAAGTAATTCTTACTTCCATATCACCTGGAAGCATGACGGTGTTGAACTCAAAAAAAGGATATGATTCTGATGTTAAAACTTTTTTGCCATCTAGGATTACCCAATTATTTGACGCTAGAAGCTTCAAGTTTAGGCGCTCTTCATCTCGTTCCAACAGCAGGTGCTCTCTAGAGATACAATCTTCTTTGATTCGAATATCGCAACTTGAGCCTCTTCCGAGAACAACTCTATCCTTATCAATTTCATCTTCGTAAATGACCTTACCAAGTTTTTCTATAACGACGAACACCAGTCCCCCTAAAAGTGATGATTACACATCCATTCTAACATAAATTACTAAACATCCAGCTCAGGGAAAGAAAATCTTAGGCCCCAGGCCATCGCACTCCTCAACACCACCAATAAGTGTATTCCACGTATTTTCATGTAGAGTTGCGATCTTTACAAGCTCAGTTGGCAAGTTCTGTAGTGAAATAGTCCTAAACCGAGTCTCATAACACTTACTATCACCTGATGTTTTTAAACTTTGTGAGAAAAAATACTTATTGTTGACTAGTCTTTTAGTGGAAACAAAGTCTTTCTTATCAATCCAATTGAATTGCCAGTTTACTTTCTCGTGAGCTCTTATAGAAGTCATTGTGTTTTTGTAGTATAGATCCACACCCTCATTTATACCGAAAAACTCAATGGCACTAAGCCCTTGTGCCGAGACACCTAGTTGCTGAATAAAGTTTTTAAAAGCACCTTCATTTTTAATTTGTTCATTAATTGAAATGTAAAAGCTTGGTCGAACTTTCTTATTAACGACACGAAAGCCAAACCTAAAATTGTCCCTATAGAAGTCTCCAGACTTCTGTGCCCAGGAACTGTAAGTTCCGAGAGCATGCTTAATAAGCTTCAATTGATGACCAGTGAACTTCTCCGCAAGCTTAAATTCATCATATGCCCATTTATAGTACTCTGAACTCCAAAAGCTAATGAACTTCTGATCAGCATCTCCAAAAACATTTACAACAGGATGCGCAAAACAATTAAGAGATAAAAGAATGGCTAAAATTTTAATTTTGAACATTTTTAAACTGTCCTGGTTTAAAGATTGAATTTATATCGCCTTCTTCAGTGGGAGAATCAATAATTGAAGAGATGTCCAATTTTATCAAATTAAGATAACTACTTCTTGAGATGAAATTTGATTTCTTTATAAGATCATAATCAAAATTCAAATGTGACTTTTGCTGGGTTAAAACTATAAAGGGAGCGAGTGCTCCTATAGCATGTACGCCTCTAAAGCCAGAGGCCTGCATCGTTTTAACTATAGTTCGGGCGGACCTTGAGAACTGTCCATCATTTACATTTCTTTTAACCGGAACATCAACAATGGCCATCCCATTGGGTGTTAGTTTATTTTTTAGAAGAGTATAAAATTCCAAGCTGTAGAGTTTTTTTAATTCGTCACTATTTGGATATGGAAAATCCACAAAGATAGCATCATACTCAATGTTTTCTTCCTGGCCTAAAAAAGTAAAAGCGTCTGCGTAAATGACATCCACTTTATCGTTATAAAGTGCACCCTCGTTTAGAGTTGAAATAACTGGATGTGTGTGTGTAACCTCAATTACCTTTTCATCAAGTTCCACAATTTTAATAGCCTCTATCTCTTCTCTTTTTAAAAGCTCTTTAACTAGAATGCCATCCCCACCACCTAAAACAAGAACGGACTTTGGGACTCTACCCATCAAGTTGAATAACCCATGGGAGAACGTTTCGTGATACACCTCATATGAAAAAGTACTGAACTGAATCTTCTCGTTTAGGTACAAGTCTACTTTTCCCTGTCCTGCAACTCCTCTATATTTTAAAGGCCGTCTATGTACTATATCTAATGTTTGATATGGAGTATGAACTCTTTCGACTTTTCCAAAGTTCTGTAAAACACTATAGAAGCTCTTAACATCACCTAATTCAAACGAGTTAAATTCATAACCATAGTAATTGGAGTGTACTGCAAACTTGTCAATTAAAGGATAGGCCAAGCTTAAAACTTTCCCAAAAATTAGAACACAACAAACGGCCGCCAATTTCTTAATATCGAATCGCTGCACAAGCATCAATACACAGACAAGTGAGTTAAGACAGGCAAAGAAGATAAACTTAAACTCGGAGCTCTTCCCTTCCAGTAAAAACATACAAATAAATACACCGGCCAAAAGAGAGCCCAAGTAGTTAAAGAAAAATATTTTATTTAACTCTTTGTCTTTAACTTCGTTCTTGTATACCTCCAACAACCACGGCAGCTCAATTCCTGTCAAAAGCCCTATAACTACCAAGGGAAGACTCAAACTTGCCATAATAATTAAGCTATTACTTATTGGTGGATATAAGTCACTCACAAGCCCTAGAGCACTCAAAAGCCCGAGTGAGCTTTTGAGTATGGTTGGGATAAAAAAACCAAGAGCAGATAGACTGAGTTCCAGACAAAAGAGTTTATTAAAGCTTGGCCGTTGTTTGAAATGGGCCACTAGACTTCCAAGACCCATAAATAAAAGAAATAAACCAATGGATATGGTCTGCCCTAAAACTTCGTTGCCTGTAGTCCTGCCAATAAAGGCTGAAAATGCCAGTTCATGGCCCATGCTACATAGTGAAGTTAAAGCGACAATGACCAGTATAATTGATCTATGCAT